>JABHGE010000034.1:0-59318 GCA_018672235.1 Fidelibacterota bacterium
TACTTTTTTTCTTGTAAGCGGAAGTAACCTAGAAAAAATTAAAGAACAAGTACCACAATATATTCTTGATCTTTCTGAGGGAGTATTTACATGTGGAGGAAATCAATTATGGTTAAATAATGAGCTATCCTATAATCATGAGTTCAAACCATCTGAAGATTTAATTTCTTTTTTAAAAGAAAAAATGAAAAATAGTAAATATCCACTAAGAGTTGGAAATCATATCGAAGACAGAGGCTCAATGTTAAACTTTAGCATTATTGGAAGAGACTGTTCTTTGGATGAGAGATTAGACTATTTTGAATACGATGTAAAGGCTCAAGAAAGAGCAAGTATCGCCAATGAAATTATAGCTAAATGGGATAATCTTGATGCTGTTATAGGCGGGCAAATATCTATTGATATTACACCTAAAGGAATGAATAAGTCTCAAGTTTTAAGAGAGGTTAAGAAATTTTATTCTGATGAAGAATATATTTTTATAGGAGATAGAACGATGGAGGGTGGTAACGATTATCCATTAGCAAAAATAATGCATGAAACGCCTCATTGTTCTGTTTATCAAGCGGGAGAACCTTCAGCTGAAGATGGTTATAAAGACACGCAAAAAATATTAGAAAAATTAAGTGATCAATAAAAATATTCAAGAATATAGAGATCTCTTTTCAGAGGAGTTAAATAAGCTTCAAGAAATGAAAGGTCCATCATATCTTTACGATCCTATTAAATATATTATCAAATCTGAGGGTAAAAGATTAAGACCGCTTATTGTCCAGTATTTAGGAGATGTATTTAATACCGATTCAAAAGATACCATGAATGGTGCTATGGGAGTAGAATTATTGCATAATTTCACACTAGTACATGATGATATTATGGATGGAGATGATTTAAGGCATAACGTTCCTACTATCCACAAAAAATGGGATAATGCACATGCGGTACTATCTGGAGATGGCTTAGGGGCGCTTGGACCAATATTTATTGGAAAGATAAAAAAGAACACTTTAGATATCTTAATACGATACAATGAAGTGATATTAGAAATCTGTGAAGGTCAAGCATATGATATGGAATTCGAATCAAGAGATGCATCTGTTAATGATTATATTTTAATGAGTGAAAAAAAAACAGGATCCTTATTTGAACTTTGCTTTGAAATACCTGCCTTAATCAGTGATGATTACATACAATTCAAATCTGAATTAAAAACATTCGGAAGAAATCTTGGTGTTATTTTTCAAATACAAGATGATATTCTTGAAATGTCAACTTCCTCAGAAAATATGGGCAAAGGAATAGATTCTGATATTCAAAGAGGTAAAAAGACAATTTTATCTAGCATAGCATTAGATTCAGATAAAAGTGAATGGAATAATGTTCAAGAAAAAATTGAAAACACTTCTTTGGAAGAAAAAAAAATAATACTTAGAAATTATTATAGAGATGCAGATATAATTAAGAAGGCAGATAAATTATTATTAAATTTTGAAAATAAATGTAAGAATATAATTAAATCTTTACCTAACACGATTCACAATGATATGACAATATTGTTAAATATGATTTTAAAACGAAAGAAATAATATGTATAAAAAAATTAAAAATTTTCCAGTTCAAATATTTGACGCAATCAATAATACTAAAGATTTATCTATCAACTTAGATAAGATTAATAGAATAATAATTGCAGGTATGGGCGGTTCTGCTCAAGCAGGACTGATAATGAAAGATACCTTTCCTCATTTAGAAATTATTGTAGAAAGAAATTATTTTCCTTCTGCTATAATCGATAAAAATACTCTATTAATTATGTCATCTTATTCTGGAGACACGGAAGAAACCCTTTCATATTATAAGCATGCATCAGCTCTTACGAATAATATTTTTGGAATAACTTCTGGAGGTAAGCTTTTAAAACAATTAAAGCATGATAATCATGATTATCATATTATGCCTGAAGGTTTTCCGCCAAGATCAATATTAGGATATACTTTAACTGTATTAATAAAATTACTTGAAGAAGACGGGCTAGTTGAATTAATAAATATTGATTTACTTCAAGAATATTCTGACAATTTTTCTAAAGAAGATAGCGAAGCATATGTACTAGCTAAAAAAATTCATTCTACTTTTCCTGTTATTGTCAGTGAAGAAGATTTATTTTCTATTGGATATCGTTTGAAATGCCAATTTAATGAAAATGGTAAGATGCTATCTTATAATGTTGCACTACCGGATATGAATCATAATGAAATTGTTGGCTGGGAGAGTAAGTTAATTGATAAGAACTTATTTTCTTTGATATGGATTGACATTACTTGGCCTGCAAATATTAAACGTATGGATGTTACAAGTAAATTATTGAAAGATAAAATTCTATATAATCATCATATTAAAATTCCAACAGATCTTAAGAGCGATATAAGTGGTTTATTTTACCTTATTAACTATATCGATTGGTTAAGTTATTGGTGTGGTCATTTCAATGAAGTAGATATTACTGCAATTAAGTCAGTTGATATGCTTAAAAAAGAATTAGCTTAGAATTTTTTAAAAGCTAATACTGAATTATGCCCACCAAATCCGAAAGAATTACTCATCGTAACAGTAAGATTAGATTCCATGCTCTTATTTGGAACATAATTTAAATCACATTCAGGATCAGGAGTTTCATAATTGATAGTAGGGGGCACGATTCCATGATTCATGGCATATATACAGGTAATTGCTTCGATTGCCCCTGTAGCACCCAACATATGGCCTGTCATAGACTTTGTAGAACTAATTAATAGATCATTTGCAGTATGTCCAAACGCTTGCTTGATAGCTTGAGTTTCTAGCATGTCATTATAATACGTAGAAGTCCCGTGTGCATTGATATAGCTTACTTCATCTTTATTGATAGCACCATCTTTCAATGCTAGTTCAATAGCACTTGTAGCACCCGTACTTTTATTATGAGGCTGAGTGATATGATAGGCGTCATTTGTAATTCCATATCCTATAATTTCTGCTAAAATATTAGCATCTCTTTTTTGTGCACTATCTAATGATTCTAAAACTAGCATAGCTGATCCTTCAGATATAATAAATCCATCTCTATTTTTATCAAAAGGCTTAGATGCACCTTCAGGATCTCCATTATTTTTTGATAAAGCTTTCATATTTGAAAATCCAGATAAGGTTAAAGGAGTTATTCCTCCTTCAGACCCTCCACATACCATTGCATGTATTTGATTAGATTGAATTAGTCTGTAAGCCATACCTATAGCATCACTAGCAGAAGAGCATGCAGTAGAAAGAGACAAATTTAGTCCATGGAATCCATGCTTGATAGCAATTTGACCACCTGCAATATTTGGAATCATTTTTGGTATAAAATGAGGAGATACACCTCTTTGACCTTTTTTTAATAGTTTGGTGTGTTCTTGTTCTAATGTGTTCATCCCACCTACGCCAGTACCTAGGATTACACCTACATTTGAAGAATCAAGCCCAGAACTTTTAATAGCTTGATCTGCGGCTATCATAGCAAACATAGTATAGCGATCAAGCTTTCTAGATTCTTTATGCTCAAAAAAAGATAGAGGATCAAAATCAGTGATTTCTCCAGCAATTTTAACATTGAATTCTTCGGTATCAAAATTTTCAATCAGCTTGATACCAGATTTACCATTGATAAGATTATTCCAAAGATTTTTGGATGATAATCCCAGAGGAGAGATACTACCTTCTCCAGTAATAACAACTCTATTTGACAAGATTATTTAGCGTGTTTGTTAACATATTCGAATGCAGCACCAACAGTGGTAATTTTTTCTGCATCTTCATCTGGAATTTCTAAATCAAACTCTTCTTCAAATTCCATAATCAATTCTACAGTGTCTAATGAATCTGCACCTAAATCATCAAGAAAACTTGCTTCAGCAACTACTCTTGATTCATCGACACCTAATTTATCTATAATAATATTTTTTACTTTATCGTTTGATGACATAATTCTTTCTCCTATCTAATTTAGTGATATTCCACCATCTATGTAAAATGTTTGTCCAGTAATATAGCTGGCTTCATCCGAAGATAAAAACAAAATCATTTTTCCAATATCTTCTGGTTTTCCAAATTTTTTTAATGGAATTCTATCCAAATAATTATTTTTTACTGTATCTGTTAAATGTGAAATCATATCTGTTTCAATTACTCCCGGAGCAATACAATTTACAGTAATATTTCTTCGACCTACCTCTTTAGCAAGCGATTTTGTAAATGCTAATAATCCTCCTTTAGATGCAGAGTAATTGCTTTGTCCTTTGTTTCCATCAGTGCCTGAAATAGAAGAAATATTGATAATTCTACCACTTTTGCTTTTAATCATATCTTTTAATAGAATTCTCGTTAAATAGAAAGGTCCGTTTAGATTAACATCTAAAACTCTACGCCATTCCCCTGTCTTCATTCTCAGTAAAATATTATCCATATGGATACCGGCATTATTTACCAAGATATCAATCGAATCAACATGCTCTTTTGAAAATGCATATAATTTTTCTATAGACTTTTCATCTGAAATATCACAACAAAAAGGAATAATATTATCAATATTTTGTATTGATTTAAGCGATTCTTCTGAGGTGGCTACTCCAATAACTTTTATTCCATTGGCGGCAAGCATCATAGAAATTGTTTTACCAATACCTCTTGATGCTCCTGTAACTAGTGCTGTTTTACTTGAATAATTAAACATGTAAATATTTCTCTATATCATTATAGCTATTAAAACTAGAAATATGAAACAATTCATCTATTTTTTTGACAATTCCTGATAATACTTTCTTAGGACCTATCTCTATAAAGTTATTATTTATTTTACCTAATTTCTTAACACTGTCAAACCATAAAACAGGGCTATCAATTTGCTCAATTAAGGCCTTTTTAATTTCATGTGGATTAGATCTTAATGTTGCATCATAATTTGATACAATAGGAATACTTGGTTCATTAAATGTTGCATTTGAAATGACTTCTTTTAATTCAGGTTTTGCATTAGACATTAATTTTGAATGAAATGCACCGCTGACAGGGAGGGTTATAATACGTTTTGCTCCGTTAGCCTTCAATTCTTCGGCTACAAGCTCAATAGATTCTGCTGAACCTGATATAACAATTTGTTGATCTGAGTTAATATTAGCTACTTGAGTGTCTGTACCTTTACAAATATCTGAAATTTTTTCTTTACTTATTCCTATGACAGCGCTCATCTTACCTTCAGTATTTTTTTCGCACCTATGCATTGCTTTTGCGCGAACATTTACAATTTGAAGACCTGTTTCGAATGTGTAGGTATTATTGGCGTATAAAGCAGAAAATTCACCAAGGCTATGTCCCGCAACTACTACAGGCATATGATCGATATCTTTTATAATATCAAAAATAATACAAGAATAAATATAAATTGCTACTTGAGCATGGTTTGTTTGTCTGAGAATGGATTCATCATCGCTAAACATGATATCAGAGATATTATATCCAAGAATTTGATTAGATAAATCAATTTTACCTTTAGCTAATGTGGAGTATTTATAAAGTTGTAATCCCATTCCAGGACGGTGAGAACCTTGTCCTGAAAAAATAAAGCAATCATTCATTAGTTCTGATCGACTGGTTTTCCTTTATGGTACAGGATTCCATCATGATAGTATGCATGATGCGGTAGATGTTGTTCTCCGGTGTTTTTACAGGTAACTGTATGCACTAGGGAAGAAGTATAGTGAGTTCTTCTCTTTTTTGATCTTGTTTTGGACTGTCTTTTTTTAGGTAACATTTTCTTTCCTTAACTAGCGTCAATATAAACAAATAAATCTTTGAAATAAAATAATTTTTATAATTCTATTTTAGCTATCCAGCAATCATATCCTAGTTCATTTTTAATATCATTTGCAGTCATAGAAGCATCTTCTTTAGATAAAAAATTTCCATATCTAATGCGATATTTTAATTTTTCACTTGAGTCATTTTTTATTATAAAAGCTTCAAAATCATTATTATTTAATATTTTTAACACTTCTTGTGCATCTGAAAAAGTAGTCTTAGCTGCTATTTGTATAGTATAATATATATTATTTGTTTCTTGAGCTAACACTTCCGTTTGATCAGCAGATATATTTTTTTCTAAAACAGTATTTAGCCATTCATCGTTTAGTTCTTGAGCATAAATTGTAGAAAAAGAAAATAAGAATACTAAAAAGTATCTAACCATTGAAGAAAAATCTTATTTCTTTGTCTGCATTTTCATTGCTATCGGATCCATGTGTAGCATTCATAGATATGTCAGTGCCATATTTTTGTCTAATTGTTCCAAGGTCAGCTTTCTTAGAATCTGTTGCACCCATTAGATTTCTCCACTCAAAAACAGCATCTTCTTTTTCTAGTTTCATTACATGGCATTGATATGATGTCATAAATTCAACTAATTCATCAAAGAAAGGCTTGTCTTGATGAATATCATAGAAAGCACATGCTTGTTCATTGGAAAGATTTAAAGTTTTTTCTTCGATAATAGAAAATCCATTATCTAGAATATCTTTTCTAATATTGTCAAGATGACCTTTTTTCATTGCATCTGGTTTAATAATTGCGAGTGTATTTTTCATATTTTATCCTATTAGTGATTTCATTGTAATGCCAATTTCAGATACTGTATTTGCTACTGAAATTCCGCATTCTTTTAATATTTTAATTTTAGCTTCAGCTGTTTCAGATCCTTCTGATATTATGGCTCCAGCATGACCCATTCTTTTTCCTTTTGGAGCAGTTTGACCTGCTATAAAAGATACTACAGGTTTATTCAAATTTTCTTTTACCCATCTGGCAGCATCATTTTCCATATTTCCACCTATTTCACCGATCATAACAATACCTTTTGTGTCATCATCATCTTTAAAATGTTTTAGTATATCTATCATGCTTGAACCGATAACTGGATCCCCTCCAATACCTACTGCAGTTGTAATGCCTAGCCCAACGTTAACTACTTGATCAATAGCTTCATATGTCAACGTCCCAGATCTTGATAATATACCTACAGAACCTTTTTTGCATATAAATCCTGGCGTAATTCCAATTTTTGATTCCTCCGCCGTAATTAATCCAGGACAGTTTGGCCCGATTAAAGTGCTAGAAGATTTATCTAGCATATTTTTAACTGTAACCATATCTCTGGTAGGAATTCCTTCAGATATACAAACTATTAATTCAATACTTTCTTCGATAGCCTCTATAATAGCCTGTGCTGCAAATCTTGGGGGTACAAAAATAACGGTAGCATCAATTTTAAATTCTTTTTTTGCATCATGAATAGAATTAAATACAGGTAATTTATTTTCTGTTGCTGTTTGACCACCTTTCCCTGGGGTAACTCCACAAACAACTTTTGATCCATATTCAATCATTTGTTCTGCATGAAACGACCCTTCTGATCCAGTAATTCCTTGAATTAGTATATTTGTATTCTTATTTAATAGAATTGACATATTATTTTATCATCTCCACAGCTTTTGTTGCAGCTTCATTAATTGTTTCTGCACTTATTAATTCAATATCAGATTCATCAAGTATTTTTTTTGCTAATTTAGCATTAGTTCCTTGTAGTCTTACAACAACTATAACATCTAATTCTAATTCTTTTACAGCCTGGATAACACCGTTAGCTACTCTATCGCATCGCACAATTCCACCAAATATATTGATTAAAATAGACTTTACATTTTTATCAGATAAGATAATTTTAAAACCATTTTTAATAGTTTCTACGTTGGCAGCTCCTCCTACATCTAAGAAATTTGCGGGTTCACCTCCGCAATGTTTGACTATATCCATTGTAGCCATCGCTAATCCTGCGCCATTAACCATGCATCCTACATTCCCATCTAGTTTAATATAGTTTAATCCATATTCAGCAGCTTGTAGTTCTAGCGGGTCTTCTTCTGATTTGTCATGATAAGCAGCAATTTCAGGATGTCTAAATAAAGAGTTAGAATCAATATCTACTTTTGCATCAAGAGCTATAATTTCCTCATTAGTTGTTGATACTAAAGGATTAATCTCTAGAAGCGAACAGTCTGATTCGATATAGCATCTATATAAATCTTTAAACATCTGTTCTACATTTTCAAATTTTTCAAGGGATAAAGATGAGATTATTTCTTTTACTGCATCCTCTAAAGCATTAGGCGAATCATCAATCCATGATTTAATAATTTTTTCAGGACTATTTTCTGCTACTTCCTCAATATCAACACCGCCCTCTTTGGAAACTATAAATACATCAGAATTTTTAGATCTGTCAAAAGTAATAGCAAAATAGTATTCTTCTTCAATATCTAGAGCTTCAGTAATAAGAATTTTATTAACCATTTTACCTTCTGGCCCTGTTTGATGGGTGATTAAGTTCATTCCTAAAATTGTATTAGCAGCATCTTGAGCATCTTCAAAAGTAGGACAGTACTTAACTCCGCCACCTTTTCCTCGACCTCCAGCATGAATTTGAGCTTTGACAACTACAGCTTCGCTGTTAAAGTCGGCTTGTACTTTTTTAATAGTACTATCAATATCTTTGCTATTATCAATAGCATAACCTTCCTGGATAGGAACGTTAAACTTTTTAAGAATTTCTTTGGCTTGATATTCGTGAATCTTCATATTAATCCATGTAAGGATAGCGATAATCCTTAGGTGGTTCAAATGTTTCTTTAATTGTTCTTGGTGAAGTCCATCTTAAAAGATTTAACATAGAGCCACCTTTATCATTAGTGCCGGAAGCGCGACTTCCACCAAAAGGTTGTTGTCCTACAACAGCACCAGTTGGTTTGTCATTAATATAGAAATTTCCTGCTGAAAATCTTAATGTAGAGCGTACTTCTTCTACAATATCTCTATCTTCAGAGAAAACACAGCCAGTTAATGCATAAGGAGATGTTGAATCGATTAACGTTAAAGTTTCTGACCACTGATCTGTATCATAAACATAAATTGTCAACACAGGACCAAAAATTTCCTCTTCCAATGTTTTAAAATGAGGATCATTAGTCACTATTACAGTGGGTTGAACAAAATAACCTTTTGACTTATCATATGTTCCACCACATAGAACTTCACAATCACTTGATTCATTTGCATAGTCTATATATGAAGATATTTTATCAAATGCTGTTTCATCGATGACTGCATTAACAAAGTTCTTAAAATCTTCTGGCGGTCCTACTTCTATGGTAGCAATTTGTGTTACAAGTTTTTCTTTAATGATATCCCATTTAGTAGAAGGGAGGTAAGCTCTAGACATAGCAGAACATTTCTGTCCTTGATATTCGAATGCTCCTCTTACCATTGCAGTCACAAGACCATCAATATTAGCAGATTCATGAGCAATACAGAAGTCTTTTCCTCCGGTTTCACCAACAACCTTAGGATAGCTTTTGTATGTATCTAAGTTATTGGATACACTTTTCCATAAATGTTTAAATGTTTTAGTAGATCCGGTAAAGTGTACTCCAGCTAAATCTCTATGAGCAAGTACTTGCTCACCAATTTTAGGACCATCGCCTGGAATAAAATTAATTACTCCATCAGGAAGACCTGCTTCTTTATAAAGCTCCATAATCACATGAGACGAATAAACTGCGCTTGGTGCTGGTTTCCATAATACTGTATTACCTACAATAGCAGGAGCGATAGCTAAGTTTCCTCCAATGCTAAAGAAGTTAAATGGAGCAATAGCGAAAACAAATCCTTCTAGAGGTCTGAATTCCAAAGCATTATGCATTCCTTCTGGAGAAATAGGAGTAAATGTATTTTCCATCTTATAGGCAAATTCAATACTAAAATTTAAAAAATCTATAAGTTCACAGGATGCATCAACCTCGGCTTGGAAAACACTTTTTCCAATATCAAGCATTGCTGCAGCATTAATTTTATATCTATATGGACCATCAATTAAGTCAGCAACTTTTTTAAAAATTGAAGCTCTATACTCAAGAGAAGTATTTGACCAAGATTTCCAGGCCTCAAGAGAAGAATCTATTGCCATTTCAATTTCTTTTTCTCCGGCTTGATGGTATGTGCCTAGAAGATGTTGATGATCATGAGGTTTTGTACATGTCTGCGTATTACCTGTATAATATTCTTTTCCATGAATAATGACTGGAACTTCTTTTTGTCTATTGGACTGTCTTTCAATCTCTTTTATTAATTCTTCTCTATGTTTTGAACCTGGTTCAAAATCTAGTATTGGTGCATTTACTGCTTTAAAATTTTTGTCCATAATTTCCTCTTTCGTTTTTAGTGCCTAATATTAGATAAAATATCCTTCATTTCAGAATAATTCTTTACTAAAACTAATTTTTTTCTCAATCCAGAAGCATGCTTAAAGCCTTTGAAGTACCAACCGAAGTGTTTTCTCATATTATTTGTACCTACAACTTCTCCATGTGTTTCAACAAGTAGATCTAAATGTCTATTACAAACATCTAATCTTTCATCCATACTTATCTCATTAAAATCTTCATTTTTCATATATTTTTTAATTTGAGTAAAAAACCAAGGATTCCCAAGTGCAGCTCTACCAATCATAATTCCATCACAATTTGTCAATGAAAACATTCTTTCAATATCTCCTATAGTTTGTATATCGCCATTTCCTATTACTGGAATTTTTACATTTTCTTTTAATTCTTTAATAAGAGACCAATCAGCCTTTCCTTTATAGAGCTGAACAGTTGTTCTTGGGTGTAGTGTGATAGCTTTGATACCAATTTTTTCTAATTTTATACCCGCCTCTGTACTCACAATGTTTTCAGAATTCCAACCTGCTCTCATTTTGACAGTTACTGGAACTTCTTTGACAGATTCAACAACTGCAGCAGTGATATCTTCCATTAAGCATAAATCTTTCAACGCTGCGGATCCAGCGCCCTTTTTAGTTACTTTTGGAACAGGGCATCCATAGTTAATATCAATCAAATCAGGCTTAAATTGCTCATAAACTAATCGAGCAGCTTTTTCCATAACCTCAGGAGTATCTCCAAATATTTGAATACCAATTGGCCTCTCAAATTCTGAAAATTCAATCATTTTTAGAGTTTTTTCATTTTTTCTTATAATTCCATGTGCTGAAACAAATTCTGAGTAAACAATACCTGCACCAAATTCTTTCGCAATGACTCTGTATGCATAGTCAGTGACTCCTGCCATGGGAGCTAGAAAGAAAGGGAAGTCTAGCTTTAAAGATCCAATCTCTATTTTTTTATTTAAATCAAACATATTCTTTTTGTTTGTTAGGTTCAATTATTGGTTTAAATTTGCCCGAGTTTAATTAAACTTCAAAGATAAAAGGTTAAAAAATGTCAAGAGTTTGTGAAGTAACAGGTAAAAAAGTAATGCATGGAAACAATGTAAGTCATGCAAACAATAAAACTAGAAGAAGGTTTGATGTAAATCTACAGAAAAAAACTTTCTGGGTAGCTAGTTTAAAAAAATCTATTACTCTTAAAGTATCAGCAAAAGGCATTAAAATTATTGATAAAAAAGGTATTGATTCTGTGATTAGAGAATTAACTGCTAAAGGAAGAAGATTTTAAGAATTTCTAAGTTTTTTACTCAATTCTTGATTAATTATTTTATGATTTATTTTACCTTTTGATTCCTTCATCACTTTACCTATAAAGTAACTCAACAGTTTTTCTTCGCCGTTTTGAAATCTTATAACCTCTTCTGGATTTTCTTTGAACACTTTATCAATGATATCTTCTACATTATTATTTTTATTATCGAGATAATCTCCATCATTCATTATAGTTTTGAGTGAATCATTAGAGGTGAATAATTTTCTTAAGACTTCTTTTGCAGAGTTTGTAGTTATTTTTTCTGAATCACTGAAAGAGATAATTTTTGCTAAATCTTTAGCTAGCACCTTGCTGTGATCAAAGGGAATATTCACCTCATTAAATAGTCGAAACAATTCACCCGTAATCCATTTATAGGCATTTTTAGCGCCAACATCATAGTTAAGTATTTCCTCAAAATAAGAAGCAATATGCCTTGTACTAGCAAGAGTGATAGCTTCTTCTGGCTTAAAATTATATTTATCTATCCATTTATTTTCAAACTCAAACGGTAAAGTAGGTAAAATTTCTCTTATAGATTCTATCTTTGAATTTTCAATTATAACTGGGGGTAGGTCTGGATCTGGAAAGTATCTATAGTCATTAGCATTTTCTTTTACTCGCATAATTTCTGCAGTATTTTTTTCATTATTCCAAGTTAAACTTGCTTGCTTTACTTGCTGTCCATCTTCTAATAGTTGATGCTGTCTTTTAATCTCAGATTCAATTGCTTTTTGTACATTTCTAAAAGAATTAATATTTTTAATTTCTGTTTTAGTACCAAATTTTTTAACACCTTTTTTCTTAATAGATATATTAGCATCACATCTTAATTTTCCTTGTTCCATCTCAGCATTAGAAATCATTATATAGTTAACAATCTGTTTTATTCGTTGAATAAATATTTTTGCTTGTATGGGATGTGTTAATACAGGTTCAGTAACAATTTCTATTAGCGGAGCACCACTTCTATTAAAATCTACTTGACTGCTATTGCTTGATAGATGATGAGTTGATTTACCTGCATCTTCTTCTAGATGAGCTCTTGTTAATTCAATATTATATTGTTTGTCGTTCCACCAAATAGGCACAACTCCGCCTGTTACAATAGGTCTATCAAATTGAGATATTTGATATCCTTTTGGAAGATCCGGATAAAAATAATGTTTTCTGGCAAAAGAAAAAGAGGAATGTATATTAGCATTTACCGCACTACCAAATTGAATAGCAAAATCTATAGCTTTTTCATTTATTGAAGGAAGTGCTCCCGGCAATCCAAGAGAAGTGGGGCATGTAAGCGTATTTGGATCTTTATCATAAGTATATTCACAGGTACTAAACATTTTTGATTTTGTTTCTAACTGTACATGTACCTCTATCCCAATAACAAAATCCCAATCTTTATTAATTGTTTCTATTGTATTCAATTTAAGTGATCTGCGATTAGATTTAGAGCAGATCCGGCCTTAAACCATGAGATTTGATTTTCTGAAAAAGTATGAATTGTCTTAATAATGTAAGTAGAGCCATCTGGCTTATTCAAACTTAGATCAATATTATTTTTCGGACCAAATTCGTTTAGATTTATAGTTGATATAGTATCAAAAGCTTCAATTTTTTCATAGTCTGACTTATCTTGGAATATCAAAGGTAATATACCTTGTTTTTTTAAATTGGTTTGAGCAATTCTCGCAAAGCTTTTTGCTAAAACGATCTTACAACCCATAAATCTTGGTTCCATAGCTGCATGTTCTCTACTAGATCCTTCTCCATAATTTTCATCAGCAACTGCTAGCCAATCAATAGAATTTGAGCTATAATATTTTGCAACTTCATAAATATCACCCTTTTCTTTGGTGTCAGTATTTATTGCTTCTCCAGTAGATTGTGTATATGCATTTAATGCACCAGAATACATGTTTTGAGATATATTTTCAAGATGTCCTCTATATTTTAACCAAGGTCCAGCCGGAGATACGTGGTCGGTAGTACACTTTCCTTCAGCTTTTAATAAGATACGTAAATTTTTAGCATCTTTCTTATTCCATTCTTTGAATGGCTCTAATTTTTGTAGTCGCTTGCTATTTTTGTCTATAATAATTTCCGCAGATGGGTTTAATGCTCCAGTTAAGAAGTCGCTACTATCTACATCTTCAAAGCCGTCAACAGGTAATTCTGATCCAATAGGGGGGTTAAACATAAATTTATTTCCATCATCCGTTAAGATAAAATCTTTTGAAGGATTAAAGCTAAGTTTACCTGCTATAGCTAATGCGGTTACAATTTCTGGACTAGCTACAAAAGATTCAGTAGCTGCATTTCCATCATTTCTTTTTGCAAAATTTCTATTAAATGATGTAATGATAGTATTTTTTTCTCCATCTTCAACACCAGATCTCTTCCATTGCCCAATACATGGTCCGCAGGCATTAGCTAGTACTTTACCGCCAAGTTTTTGAAAAATTTCCGTATATCCATCACGTTCCATAGTGGCTTTTATTTGATTGGAGCCTGGAGTAATATAAAATTCTGATTTAGCTTTTAAACCTTGGTCTAATGCTTGTTTTGCAACATGAGCAGCTTTTTCAATATCTTCATAAGAAGAATTTGTACAACTACCAATTAGTCCAACTTTTAAATCATCATCATAGTTATTGTTTTTAATAGCTAGTGGCATGTCTGATACTTTTCTAGAAAGATCAGGACTGTATGGACCAACAATATGAGGTTCAAGTTCAGATAAATTTATTTCAATTACTTCATCGTAATATTTTTCTGGATTATTTGCTACTTCATCATCTGCTTTTAAGTCATCTTTTAATTCTTCTGCTAGTGATGCAATGTCAGATCTTGAGGTTGCAACTAAATATTCAAACATTTTTCTGTCATAAGGAAATAAAGAGGTTGTTGCTCCTACTTCAGCTCCCATATTAGTTATGGTCGCTTTCCCTGTACAACTTATTGTCTTGGTCCCTTCTCCAAAATATTCAATAATTTTTCCAGTACCACCTTTAACTGTTAAAATTCCAGCTAGCTTAAGTATGATATCTTTTGGAGAAGCCCAATTTTTTAATTCTCCAACTAATTTAACTCCAATAATACCAGGCCAATTGACTTCCCATGGAGAATCTGTCATTACATCTACAGCGTCAGCTCCACCTACGCCAATTGCAATCATTCCTAAGCCTCCTGCATTCGGAGTATGTGAATCAGTTCCAATCATTAGAGATCCAGGGAATGCATAATTTTCTAATATAGTTTGATGAATAATTCCTGCACCAGGTTTCCAGAAACCAATCCCATACTTTTCACAAACAGATATTAAAAAATTATAAACTTCTTTATTTGTAATAAGAGCATTATCTAGGTCATCTTTTGCACCACTAATAGCGGTAATTAAGTGATCACAATGAACAGTGCTAGGGACAGCAGTTGTTTGCATGCCTGCATTAATAAATTGAAGCAGTGCCATTTGTGCTGTTGCGTCTTGCATAGCTACTCGATCAGGCTTTATACAACAAAATGTTTTTGTTCTTTCTGGGATAGATTCTAATGGCTTGGTTAAATGTGAGAAAAGTATTTTTTCTGTATAGGTTAATGGTCGATTAAAAAAATCTCTAGCAACAGGAAGAGACTCCTTATATTTTGAATAGGTCTTTTTAACTATTTTAGTTTGGTCCATTATTTTATCCTCCCTAAATTATTTAAATTTAATTACAAAAAAAATAACTAAAACAATGAGCCTAATATTAGCATCAAGTTCTCCAAGACGAAAGAAAATTTTAAGAGAATTAGGTTATCGCTTTCAATCCATATCACCAGATATAGATGAGTCTAATGTGAATAATTTGAAACCAATTGATTACGTTTTGAATATATCGGAAAGGAAGGCATCTCATGTATGGAACAATCATAAAGAAAGTTGTGTATTAGCGGGCGATACTATTGTTGATTTCAATAATCAGATTATAGGAAAGCCATCTTCGAATAGTGAGGCTTTTACGATTATTGACAAGCTATCTAATCAAACTCATTCTGTTATTAGCGGATTAAGTCTTTTTTTTGAAGGAAAGGTTATGAATATTTTTGATAAAACTGACGTTACATTTAAAAAATTATCAAAATCTACTATAGAAAACTATATTAAGTCTTTTGATGTTTTAGATAAAGCTGGTGCTTATAATATTGAAGATGCTGAAAATATTTTAATTAAACATATTGACGGATGTTACAATAATATTGTA
The DNA here is from genome assembly GCA_018672235.1 of Fidelibacterota bacterium. Classification (GTDB taxonomy): domain Bacteria; phylum Fidelibacterota; class Marinisomatia; order Marinisomatales; family Marinisomataceae; genus Marinisoma. The sequence goes on from JABHGE010000034.1 coordinate 15,902, forward strand.
GGTTTTCCCTTGAAGAAATTTGAAATGAGTAAAATAAAAAAAATATTAGACAGCCTATGATTTTCTATTCAAGATATAAAAAATTTAGATTAGAAAATAAGATTTCCCTCGAAGATATCCAGCGTAGAACTAAAATAGATATTGTCAGCCTTAAGGCTATTGAAGCAGGTAAATTTTCTGAAATTTCTAACATTTATGTAAGGCTGTTTTTTAAAGCTTATCTTAAAGAAATTGGCGTAGATATTGATGAAGGGGTTCAAGAGTTAAATAATTTTCTTAATCAAAAAAAATCTGACCACAAGCCAAGGACTAGAAAAAAAACGGTAAAAGATAGTAATAAAAGTTTAACATTTGTTGATATCATAAAGACAGACAATATATTGAGTCCAAATATTTTGATTGGATCAGCGATATTTTTTATCTTAGTTGTATTAAGTTTTGCGCTGAATAATTCATCGGACGTTCCTAATGTCGATAAAGAGAATGAGCTTAGAATATCTAAATCTAGCTTAGAGCAAATATATGCCATAAGAAGTGAAGAGATTTTAAGCGAAGAAACTTTTTCTTTTCCAATAACCATTCGATTTCAATCAAATAATGAAAATTATATTGAATACTCAGATAGTACGTCTGCAAAAGAGTACTTTATATTTGATGATACAAGCATGAATCAGTCTAATTCTTTTTCCGAAATATGGAATGGAGAAGAAAAAACCTTCTTAATAGCAAATACAGTTAATTTTGAATTAGTATTTTTTTCCGAAGATACTTTTACTGATTTATCTAAAAGTATAGTTAATGATTTTCCCATAAAAATAGATCTTATAGCAGACCCTTTATCAGTCTCTGTCACAAAGTACATACCAAAGAATAGATAGTTTTAACTTATAGATCTATCATCTAATCTTTTTTAGTCATTTTTTTATCTAAATTTATAACAAATTTATTGACATAGATGATGCATGTATAGTAAGATAAGTGGTGAATTGTGGGTCAAATTCCCTTAATTCCCGTTTATTATGCGTAGCCAATATACATTTACAGGACAATATGATTTTGTTATTGATTCAAAAAATCGAATCAATATTCCATCAATATTTCGCAAACAGCTCGATGAGTCGGATAAAAATAGATTTGTTATAACAAGAGGAATTGATTCTTGTATATGGATATATCCTTTAGGTGAATGGGAAAAAATTGAAAAAGAATTAAGTCAATTATCCTCTCTGTCTAAGGTAAACCGCACTTTTTTAAGAAATCATTTAAGGCATGCTAAAATAGTATGCTCAGATGATCAGGGTAGACTGATACTAACAAAAAATTTAATTGAGTATGCAAATATTTTAAAGAATATTACCATTATAGGCGTTTTAAATAAAATTGAGATATGGGATAATGCTACATTAGCAGTATCAGATTCCGAACAAAGTATTGATGAAGAATTCTATGAAGACCTTTCTAGGAGGGTCAATATCTGATGACCTCAATTCTGTCGGAGAACTATAGCCATTACCCAGTTATGCTGATAGAATCAATTGATAATTTAAATATTAAAAAAAATGGATTTTATGTTGATGGTACCGTAGGTCTTGGAGGTCATTCAATTGAAATTCTTCAAGAAATAAAAAAAGGATTTCTTATAGGTTTTGATAGAGATTCAAATTCAATCAAGATTGCAAATAAGAGATTAGCCTCATTCGATAATTTTGAATTAATACACTCTAGTTATACTAATTTAGAAAAAACTTGCGATAGGCTTAATATTGATGGAGTAGATGGAATTCTTTTAGATCTAGGTCTTTCTTCTTTTCAGTTAGAAGATAATCAAAGAGGATTTTCTCATCGATATAATTCATCTTTAGATATGAGATTTGATGATAAGGATGATAGCTTGACAGCTCAAGAAATTATCGAAAATTCATCGGTAAGAGATCTCACTAATATCTTTAATGAATTTGGAGAAGAAAGGAATTCATTTAGAATTGCCAGAGCAATCAAAGAGTCGAATGAAGAAATAAACGCTGATACACTTGTGAATATTATCAGTAGAAAAACAGCTTATAAATATCGCATCAAAACATATTCACGAATTTTTCAAGCACTTAGAATAAAAACAAACAATGAGTTAGATCATTTAGAGTCATTTTTAAATGATTTTATGCATTTTCTTAATCCTGGAGGTAGGATTGTAATTATCAGCTATCATTCAATGGAAGATCGAATGGTCAAACATAAATTCAAAGATTTGAAATTAAATAAAGAACTACAAGTTCTATCAAAGAAACCTTTTACACCTACGGATGAAGAAATATTCGACAATAAGAGATCTCGAAGTGCAAAAATGAGAGTAGGAGAAAAAATTGGCTAGAAAGAAAAGACTAACAAAAGCACAAATCCAAAAAAGAGAAAATATAAAATGGACTCTAATGTTTGTGTTAACGGTAGGAACAATTTCTTTATATTTAGCCGCTTTTATAGAGATAGATAAAACTCAAGCTAGTATTGATTTTAATCGACAAACATTAGCTCAGTTAGACGAAGATCTTATATTAAAAATTAATTCTGTTGAGAAGATGAAAAGAGCAGATGTTATTTCGAAAAAAGCAAAGAAAATTGGATTAATAGCAAGTAAGCCAGAGACACTCATCGTGAAAATAAGCAATGACTAAAAATTATCTAAAATTTAAAAATAGAATACGATTTGTAAGTACTATTCTTATGTTCGTTTGGGCTGTTTTTGTGTACAGATTATTTACAATTCAAATCATAGATAGAGTTGATAATCCACAGGGGATGAAAGTGGAGATGATTAAGGGTAAAAGAGGTAATATTTTTGATGTGAAAGGAAATAATATTACTCAGAATTTAACTTTTTATAATATCGGAGTACATCCAAGAAAAATAAGTAATAAAGATATTTTCTTAAGAGATCTATCTGATTGTACGGGTACTGATGTAGGTATTTATTTTTCTAAATTCAATGACGAAAAATCCTATATACAGTTAGAAAAAAAGACAATAGAGAATTGTCAAAAATTGAATTCAAAATATGGTGATGCACTTGTCATAAATCAAGATTATAAAAGATATTATCCTGAAGAAAACTTATTTGGTCAAATTGTTGGATTTACCAATGTAGATGATGTAGGAATTTCTGGTCTAGAATTTCAATATAATAAGCACTTAGAGCCTGAAGAAGGATCAAGAGTTTTTAAAAGAAATGGATTTGGTAAACGTATTGCTGATCCTACGTTAGCATATGAAGCGCCTGAAGATGGATCAGATATTTATTTAACTATTAATAAAGAATATCAAGCAATTTTAAGAGAAGAATTGATTGATCAAGTAGAAAAAACTGAAGCATCCTCCGCTATGGGAATAATATTAAATCCTCAGACAGGAGAAATAGTATCTATGGTTAGTGTTCCTGATTTTAACCCTAATAATCCAGAAGACTTTGAATTGGAATATCAAAAAAATAGACTAATTCTAGATACGGTAGAGCCTGGATCAACTTTTAAGATTGTTACTATTGCAGCAGCTCTTAAGAGTGATATAGATCCAATGGATGAGTACAATGTCGAAGGCCCATATAATTTTCACGACATAAAAATGATTGAAGATTCTGAACCGCATTCTGTACTTACTGTTAAGGAAATTTTAGCTTATTCAAGCAATATAGGCACAATAAAGATTGCTGAGTCTTTGGGTCAAAATAAAATTTATAATCAAGCCAAAGAATTTGGTTTTGGATCTAAGACTGGTTTAAATCCGATGAGCGAAGCAAGTGGTATAGTTTATGAAACTAAAAAATGGAGCAAATCTTCAATGCATAGTATTCCTTTGGGATATGAAGTTTCTGCTACTCCAATACAGATTGCTATGGCATATGCTGCAATCGCAAATGGAGGTTTTTTATTGAAACCATACATGATTAACGAAGTTAAAAAAAGTGATAATACAATTTTAAAAAATGAAAAGAGATCTAAAAAAAGAATCCTTTCTCAGTCAGATGCAGAAATATTAAAAGACATGTTATTGCATACAGTTGAAAATGGAAGTGGAAAAAAAGCTCGACTATCTGGTTGGGATGTATCTGGAAAAACAGGGACATCTAAAAAAATTGTGGATGGTCAATATTCAGAATCAGAATTCTTATCTAGTTTTGTAGGATTTTTTCCAAAAGAAAATCCTCAATTATTAGCATTAATCATGATTGATGGAGCATCAGTTTCTAGAAATTATCATTGGGGTTCTATGTCAGCAGCGCCTGTATTTAAGTCGGTAATGAAAAGAATTATCAATATTGATTCAGAAATAACCAATAATAAATCTAAAAAGGCCACCAAGTCTAAAAAATCTGACCCAATTTTGATTCAAAAAAATGTTAAAAAATCTAAAGATATTCAAATGGTAGAAATGCCAAATTTATATGGTAAAAGCGTTATGGAAGCATACTCAATTTTAAATAAAACAGGTATCAAGGCTCAATTAACGGGTAATGGAGTAATAATTTTTCAATCTATATCAGTCGGAAAAGAAATACCTAAAAACTCTATATGTATACTAAAAGCAGATATAGAATCATGAATTTGAGTAATAAAAATATCGGTATTTTAGGATTGGGTGTTAGCGGTTATTCCGCTGCAAAGCTAGCTAGTTCTCTTGGTGCTAATGTTTTTGTATCAGATAGTAAGTCAGATGTGAATGATTCATATATAAAAGAATTGACAGATATGGGAGTTGATATTGAATTAGGTCTTCACTCTAGAAAAATTCTTAACTCTGAATTGATTATAAAGTCTCCTGGAATTCCAAGTGATATAGAAATAATTCAAAGCATATTAGATAATAAAACAGAGATTATAAGCGAAATTGAGTTTGCCTATAGGTTGTCAGATCTAAAAATTATTGCTATAACAGGTACAAATGGAAAAACTACCACAGTGACATGTCTATATGAGGTTTTAAAGAAAAAATTCAACGTTGTAAAAAGTGGAAATATTGGTACTCCATTCTCAGAAATTGTCTATAAAGAAAATAAATATAAAACATCAAATACTGATTTCTGCATATTAGAGTTATCAAGTTTTCAGATTGATGATATTGATACATTTAAACCTGAAATAGCAATGATTTTAAATATTTCGAGAGATCATTTGGATAGATATACAGATTTTATTGATTACTCTAAATCAAAGATGAATCTTTTTAAAAATATGAAGGATAATGATTTAATAATTTATAATCATGACGATCCTGTGCTATGTGAAGAAGTAGAGAAAAGAGATAGGGTATTTACAGCTTACTCCTTAGATAAGAATTTTAGCATATTTTACTTAGAAGATAGAATCATAGAATCTGTTCATAGCGAAAAAAATCTACATATAGATGATTGTAAATTATCAGGAATTCATAATATATCTAATTTTATAGGTATTGCTACTATTGCTTCACATCTAGGATTAGATGATAGAGATATCTTTGAATCATTAAAAATATTTAAAGGTTTAGAACATAGATTTGAAACATTTAAAGAAGTTGATGGTGTGAAGTTTATCAACGATTCTAAAGCAACAAATATTGCTTCAGTCAAAGTTGCTATTGATTCTATAGATAAAAATATTATATTAATAATGGGAGGACTTCCCAAGGAATCAGATTTTTCAGCAATTATAGAGTGCTCTCAATCTATAAAATCTATAATTGCTTACGGAAAAGCATCTAATGATATCTATAATTCATTATCTGAATCATGTAAAGTAGTAAAGATTGAAAAATTTGAAGAAGCAATTAATTCTGCAATTAACTTAGCAGTAAAAGGAGATTCTGTATTGATGTCTCCTGGATGTTCTAGTTATGATCAATTTAAAAATTTTGAAGAAAGAGGCAATTTTTTTAAAAGTATAGTAGAAAGGCATTATTCATGAATATTAAAGAAAGAAAACAAGATAGATGGTTGTTAGGCACGGTGATAGTGTTAGTTATTTTTGGTTTATCAATTTTATTTAGTGCTAGTTGGATAAAATCCCTCGAAGTAACTGATGGAGTTTCACGTATGTATTTTTTGAAGAATCAATTATTTAAATTCATTCCAGGTTTATTTGTATTTTTTGTTGCATCTCATTTGAACTATAGAAAACTACAATATTTATCCCCTGTTTTAATGATAGGATCATTTTTGCTGTTAATATATACTCAAGTCCAAGGATGTAATGGAGACTCTTGTAGATGGCTATCTATTGGCCCAATTTCTTTTCAGACATCTGATTTAGCAAGATTTTCAGTAATTTTATTTTTAGCTGACTACATAGATAGAAATTATAAATATATGAATCAATTTGTTAAGGGAATCTTAATACCGTTATGTTGGATTTTACCTATTTGCTTAATGATTATTATTCAGCCTGATAACTCTACCACCTTAATTTTGCTGTCTATTGTATTTATCCTGCTCTTTATTGGTGGCGTATCATTGCCACAAATAGGTACTGTAGGTGTATTATCTGTAGGAGCAATTGGAATTTTTATACTAAATAGTAAAAATTATGCATTAGGTAGAATACTATCATTTCTTGATCCTAGTTCTTCAGCTAGCGTAGGATATCAATCTAGTCAAGCATTGATTGGGTTGAGACAGGGAGGTATTTCAGGAATGGGTATTGGCGAAAGCATACAAAAACATTCTTATTTACCAGAGACTCATACTGACTTTATTTTTGCTATTATTGGGGAAGAGTTAGGTTTTATAGCAGGTTTTATAGTAATGATGGCTTATGGAATAATTTTATTTAGAGCTATTCAAATTTCTAAAAAATCAAATGATATTTTTGGTATTATTCTCTCTATTGGTTTCGGATTAAGTATCACATTTTATGCATTAATAAATATTGGAGTAGTCATCGGGATTATACCGGTTACAGGTGTTCCACTCCCGTTTGTTAGCTATGGAGGCTCTTCATTGATTATCAATCTATTAATGGTAGCAATTCTATTAAACATCAGTAAAGCACAAAGAAAATTTAAAGTTAAAAAATGGAGACTCCGAGTCGATGGATAAATATAGAATTATCTTTTGCGGAGGAGGAACTGGAGGGCATTATTATCCATTAATGGCTATCAAGAATAAACTTGAAAAAAAAGTAGAGAATAAAAATTTATACTATATTGGATCAAAATATGGAATTGAGTCTAAGAAAATTTATTCAGAAAATATCCAGAGTCTTCTCATCCCAATCAAAGGTTTTAATAGATCTTTTTCATTGTATGCAATATCAAGAAATTTCTTATTATTATTTCAATTATTTTTTGGTTTAATTAGAGTGAGTTTTTTCTTTGTAAAAAATAAACCAAATTTAGTAATTGCAACAGGTGGATATGCCTCATTTATACCTCTTCAGATAGCTAAAATATTCAGAGTGCCCTATTTTTTGCATGAACAAAATTCATTTCCAGGATTGGTCACTAGAATATTTGGATCCAGTGCAAAAAAAGTATTCCTTGGTTTTGAGAATGCAAAAAACTATTTAAAAACTAGCGACACTTTATTTACAGGGAATCCCATTTATAGTCATAATCGTAAAGATATGTCTCTATCCTTAGATAGTGATAAAAAAACTTTATTGGTGCTCGGCGGAAGTCAAGGTTCAGTATTTTTAAATAAAATTATTTCAGAATCTATTGATAATAAAATGTTAGATAGAATTAACATTCTTTGGATTGTAGGTATTAATAATTATGAAAAATATAAGCATTATAATACTAAATCAATTAAAGTCCTTTCTTTCGTTGATAATATGCCATATTTATACAGTTTATGCGATTTAATAGTTTCAAGATCTGGTGCTATGACAGTATCTGAAATATTAGAGTTTAAAAAACCTTCAATCCTTATACCTTTCAAGTTCTCAGCAGAGAATCATCAAGTTTTTAATGCTAAATATTTAGAAGAAAATTTTGCAGCACTATTAATTCAAGAAAAAGATATATCTATGTCGTTATTATCAAATAAGATCAATCAAATTTGTGAAAATGATAGAATATATAAGTCAATGAAAGAAAGTATTGAGAAAATAGATAATCCAGATTCAATCAATATCATAGATACTACAATCATGGAGCATATGCATGTTATCTAGCATAAAAAGAATTCATTTTATTGGTATAGGCGGCATAGGAATGAGTGGAATCGCTGAGCTATTGCATAATCAAGATTTTATAATTACAGGTTCAGATTTGTCTGAATCACAAAATATTGATAGGCTTAGAAAATTAGATATTTTTATATCAATTGGACATGATAAGAAAAATATAGCAACAACCGAAATTGTAGTCTATTCTGATGCCATTCCTCATAATAATGTTGAATTAATTGAGGCAAAAGATAAAAATATTAAATGTTATTCTAGAGCAAAAATGATATCACAGCTTGCGAAATTAAAAAGCTCTACAGTAGGAATTTCTGGTACACATGGAAAGACCACCACTACATCTATGATTGGTTCAATATTAAAGGATTCTAATTTAGATCCCACGATTATTGTAGGCGGCGTAGTTAAATCAATCAATACCAATTCTGTATTAGGTTCTGGAGATACATTTGTAGTAGAAGCAGATGAGTTTAATAGAACTTTTTTAGAGCTTTCTCCTACTATAGCAGTAATTAATAATATCGATCTTGAGCATATTGATTGTTATGATAGCTTAGAGGATTTAAAAGATGCCTTTACTCATTTTGCTAATTCAGTACCTTTTTATGGGATGGTTAGTGTTTGTAAAGATTCTCAAAATGCTGCATCTATCATACCGTTAATTGATAAGCCAATTGTTACTTATGGAATAGAATCTGATAACGTTGATTTTAAAGCTATAAATATCATACATGACAATGGCACTGTTGCATTTGACCTCATCTATGAAAACAAGAGCTATGCATTTTCAATGATTATTCCAGGCTCCTATAATATTTTAAATGCTTTAGCAGCTATATCTGTATGTAAAACTATGGGTTTATCGATACAAAGAATCAGTGAAAGTTTAAAAAGTTTTTCAGGCGTGAAAAGAAGATTTGATATTAAGGTTCATAGTGAAAAATTAACTATTATTGATGATTATGCTCATCATCCAGTAGAAGTATTTAGTGTTATCAAAGCAGTAAAGAGTAATTGGAGTAGAAGATTGGTAGTAATTTTTCAGCCACATCTCTATTCTAGGACTAAAGAATTTTATAAAGATTTTGCAGAATCCCTTTTAGGCGCTGATGTGGTCTTTATTACTGAAATTTTTGCTTCAAGAGAAAAATTAGATATCTCTATTACCTCAAGGAATATTAGCAATCATCTTAAAAAGCTTGAACATAAAAATGTATTTGATACTACTACTGATTCTGTAATTGAAGATATCAAAAATTATTACAATGAAGGTGACATTATTTTGACTGTTGGAGCTGGTAATATTTGGAGATACGCAGATAAATTAACTGAGAATATCCAATGATTGATATGCTAAAGAAAGAGATTGTAGATACAACCAATGCAACTATCTCTGTGGATGAGCCAATGAAGAAGCATACTACGTATGGGATTGGAGGTCCAGCAGAATTATTTGTTTTGCCTTCAGATAAGAATGACCTCATCAGTATTGTTCAGTTAAGCAAAAAGTACAAACAGACTGTGACTATTATAGGCTCAGGATCAAATTTATTAATAAGCGATAATGGTATTAAAGGCGTTGTGATATCTATTAAACATTGCTTAAGAACAATCAATGTCGATATAGATAAGATTTATGTAGAGTGTGGGACTATGTTAGGTAAGATAGTAAAAGAGTCCATGAAACATGACTTAAAAGGATTGGAGAACCTTATTGGGGTTCCAGGAACTCTTGGTGGCGCATTAATGATGAACGCAGGTGCTTGGGGTGGAGAGGTTTCTGAAAATTTAGAAAGCGTAGAATTATTAAATGATAAAAATGAAATTGAAATACTATCTAAATCAGATATTGATTTTTCTTATAGGTCATCTTCTTTTGGTAATGATATAATTTTGTTGTCAGCAATATTCAAGCTCAAAAAATCAGATAAAAAAATAATTCAAGATAATTTTGATTTAGCAAAATCGGGAAGAAAGAATACACAACCACTAAATTATCGATCTGCTGGTAGTGTATTTAAAAATCCTTCTAGCAAGCATTCCGCTGGTATGTTGATAGATCAATCAGGTTTGAAAGGATTTTCAGTAGGAGATGCTAAGATTTCTAATAAGCATGCCAACTTTTTTTTGAATACAGGAGATGCAAAAGCTGACGATATGATATCTCTAATCAAGCAGGCAAAGGATGCTGTAAAAGATCAATTTAATATTCAGTTAGATTTAGAAGTGAGATTACTAGGATTTAATTCTGAGGAGATTAGTGAATTATGAATAAAAATTTTATAAAGATTTTTGATTCTATTAGTCAGCCATTCTTCTGTCTATTACTTGTAGTAGCTTCTCTTTTTATTTCTATTAAATGGGCACAATTCAATGAAATATTTATTGTAAAAAATGTAAAAATTGAAGGTATAAATTATTTTGACGATACTATGTTAGTAGAATACAAGGCAAATATAGAGAATCAAAATATTTTCTTTTCAGATTTAAGAAATTATAAAAATAGTATAGAGTCATTAGATCATATAAAAGGCTGTAAAATATCACGAGTATTTCCTAAAACTGTAAAAATAGAAGTCTATGAAAGAGAGCCATTGGCTATGATTAGCTCTAACGATTTAATTATTCTTGATTCCGAGGGAATATGTCTTCCTGTTGAATATTGTGAGATTTCACTACCTATATTATCAAATTTCAAAAATAATCAAGAGCTATATGAGAAAGGTAAGAAAACCAAATCATCTAATGTTTTGAAATCCATTGATGTTATTAAATACTCAAAAGATACCTTCGATTCTTTGTATGATAATATGTCTGAATTTATTTTTAACGAAGATAGTGAATATGAGATTATTCTAAAAAACGGCAGAACAAAAATTTTATTGGGCTCTAGTAATATTTTTACAAAGATAGATTACTTAAGTGCATTTTCAGATGTATTGCCAGAAGAAAAAACATTAGAGAGTTATAGGTATATAGATTTAAGGTATAAGAGCCAGATAGTGGTGAACGAAATATAATGAAAAATAGAATACAAGTAGCTTTTGACTTAGGATCTTTTAGTATTAAAGGAGCTGTTGGAAGAATAATAAATGATGATCAAATAGAAATTTTATCTATTCGATCTATACAAACAGATAGTATCAGAAATGGAGATATTGTAGACAAAGAGGCGCTACTTCATGGTTTGGAATATTTAATCGAAAAAATGGAAAAAGATGCTAAAATTAATATCGATGACGACGCATGGGTTTCAGTATCTGGAAAAAATATTAAATCAATTAATTCATCAACACGGATTAGATCAAAAGATAATTCTGAATTTGAGGTGAATGATAGTACAAAACAAAAATTACTAACTCAATGTTCTGATATTCAAGTTTCTTCTGATAGATATGTATTACATAATCTAGAAAGAGGATTTTTTATAGATGGTTCATCGCTCATACGTAATCCTCTTGGGATGATAGGTAAGTCTATTGATGCGAAATCACATGTAATTCATATTAAAAATTTCAATTTATCACAAATCGATCATTGTTTTAGCGATGATTTGAGTATTGAAGTGAATCCTGTATTTGACGGCTTGGCAGCGGCGTCTGCAAATCTTAATAAGGATGATCAAGATTTAGGTGTCATGTTTATAGATGTAGGTGCAGATAAGACCAATATGTTATTATATAAAGATAATTATTTAATTCATTCTAAAGTGATTCCATTGGGTTCAAAATCTGTTACAAAAGACATAGCTGCTTATCTTCAAACATCTATAAAGCAGGCAGAAAAAATTAAACATGAACATGTTTCTGCATTGTCAGATTTTGCAGATGCTGAATCTAATTTTGAACTATCTATACAGAACGATGACCTAACAAAGAGTATAAATAAACAAGAGATATCTAAAATTGCTGAATTAAGATATGAAGATATTATCGACCAAATAAAATCTGAGATGAAATTATTGCGTATTGATGTTGCAGATATAAGATCAGGTATCAAGATTACAGGCGGCGGATCTAACGTAAAAAATTTAGATTTATTATTTAAAAAACATTTTGAAGATACAAAATGCGAGTATCTACCAATAAGTAATATTGTGTTTAAAGAAAACCTAGAAGACAGAAGAGAGCTTTCCACTTTGATTGGCCTACTATCTTGGCCAATATTTAACGTTGAAGATAGTAGTCCAACTGTTGGAATTAAAAATTTTGAATCAATTACAAAGAGCATTTCCAGTGTATGGAAAGGGTTTTTTGAGTAAAAAAATATAAAAAGGAGATTAGTATGTTATTTGAATTTGATGAGTTAGCAAGCCAAAGGGCGAGGATTAAGGTACTTGGAATTGGAGGTGCTGGAGGAAATGCAATAAATAGAATGATTACTTCAGGTATGGACGGAGTAGAATTTATTGCCATTAATACAGATGCTCAAGATTTGGGAAGCAATCCAGCGGAAACAAAACTTCAGATTGGAAAAGATCTTACGAAAGGATTGGGTGCAGGAGCAAAACCTGATATTGGAAGAAAAGCTATTATGCATGATAAAGATGCTGTTGCTTCATTGGTTGCGGGAGCAGATTTAGTATTTGTTACTGCAGGAATGGGTGGTGGAACTGGTACAGGAGCAGCTCCAGTTGTAGCAAAAGTATGCAAAGATTTAGGTATCCTAACCGTATGTATTGTTACTCTACCGTTTACGTTTGAAGGTTCAAAAAAAATGGAATCAGCACTCAAAGGCGTTGCTTCAATGAGAAATTTCTGCGATACATTAATTATCGTTCCGAATCAGAAATTATTATCTGTTGTTGATAACGCTACAACATTTGAGGACGGATTTAAAGAGTCGGATGCGATATTGTTGCAAGCAGCTAAAAGTATATCAGATCTAATTAATAAACAGGGAAATGTAAATATTGATTTCGCTGATGTAGAATCGGTAATGAGTGGTATGGGTGATGCTGTAATAGGCGCAGGAACTGCAAGAGGAGAAGAAAGAGCGGTATTAGCTGCTCAACAAGCTATTTGTAGTCCTTTGTTAGACTCTCAGTCAATCAGTGGAGCTAAGGCAGTATTAGTAAATATAACCGGAAATAAAAAAATGACTTTGCTCGAAGTTGATGCCGCGATGAAACTTATCCATGAAGAAGCAGGTCAAGGCGTAAAAGTTATCTTTGGAGTTCGCGTTGATGAAAATATGGAAGATGAGCTTCAAGTTACTGTTATTGCAACAGGGTTCAATCGTAAACCAATTGAAGAAAAAGAAATGTTAAAAGAAAGAATGTCTCATAGCTCTGATAGAAAAAGTGAAGAGCTTATGGATACTCCAAATACAACATTATATCAAAAAAACAATCCAGAAGGATTTGAATTTGATGACTCTGTAAGAGATGAAGATGATGGAAGTGATGGACCTACTTTAGTATTTGATGATTTTGATCAAAGCCAAGACTTAGAGGTCCCTGCTTATATAAGAAAACAAAGATAATTTGGTTGGCTACCAATAAACGAGATGGCTCCCAACTAATCCTTAGTTTGGGAGCCTCTTAAACTCTTTGCTATATTTGTTTTCATCTATAAATTGTATGCTATGAATAAATTTTGGGAAGATTTTAAAAATAACGTTTCTGAGTGGAGTGTAGTTGCTTCAGAAAAAGCAGAAGAATTTACTCACAACAGTAAATTGCGTATAGATATCCTGCAATTAGAAAGAAAACTTTCTAGCCTATATGTCAAGCTAGGTTTATATGTGTTCGTGAAAACTCAAGATAAGAATGTACTTAATTTTGTTGGAGATAAACGTTATATCGGATTAATTGAAAATATTGTAGAAATAAAAAAGAAGATTTCAGACAAAAAAGAATCTATATATCATGATAATGAAGAAAAAAATAAAGAGAGCGAATAGAGAATGATAAAGAAAAAATTCTTTTCATTTCAATACTTATCATCTGAAAGATTGCATCAAATCAATTTTTCAGTGCTTAATATATTCGCAAGTTTTACATGTGTTCTCATAGTCTTTATTAGTATTAATTATTATCTATCAATAGAATTTTCTAATCAATATTATCAGGATAAACTGCAAGAAACAGATGAAAAATATGCAAATGTATCCGAAGAACTTATCATAAAGATAGCAGAGCTTGAAAAAGAATTACTCTTAATTGAAGAAAGAGATAAAGAACTTAGAACCTATGCTGCAATTCCACCTCTCAGCGAAGATGTTAAGACTCAAGGTACTGGAGGTTCAGTAGAAGAGGTTTATACAGAAGATAAAGATGCTACTAGTATTTTGTTTCAGCTTAAAGATAAGATTGATTCCTTATCATATACTGTAAATCTTGAAAAGGATAGTTATAATACTATTTTTAATAAAATTAAATCAAACGAAAAGATGTACTCACATGTTCCATCTATTAGTCCTGTAAATGCATATTTAGGATCTGGATATGGCTATAGAACAGACCCGATAGACGGAAAAAGAAGGATGCATCGCGGATTAGACTTTGCTGTTAATCTGAATACAAACGTAGTCGCAACAGGAGATGGTGTCGTTACAAAAGCTCAGTATGATTCTGGCTGGGGTAGGTATGTTAAAGTTGATCATGGTTATGGCTATGAAACAATTTATGCGCATTTATATAAAATAAAAGTAAAAAAGGGTCAAAAAATTAAAAGAGGGGACTTAATTGGAAAGTCCGGTAACAGTGGAAGAGCAGCTGGTTTTCATTTACATTATGAAGTTCATAAAAATAAAAAAGTAGAAGATCCTGCAAAATATTTTTTCACAGGATATATAAAATAAATGCAAACCCCTCCTATTAAAAAATTTGTCCTTGAGACTTATGGGTGCCAAATGAATACAGCTGATTCTGAGCTCGTTGAAGGCATATTATTAAAATTAGGCTTAGAGAAAACACAAGATCTTCATGAGGCAGATGCAATCTTTCTTAATACGTGTGCTATAAGAGAAAATGCAGAAGTTAAGGTTCATTCACGCTTAGGTAATCTCCGAAAAATAAAACAAGTAAAGCCAGAATTAATCATTGGAGTTCTTGGTTGTATGGCACAGAATCTTAAAGATGATTTATTAAAAAATAAACCATATGTAGATATTATTTTAGGCCCTGATTCTTATAGAAATATTCCAAAATTAATGAATAGACATCTCATAGAAAAAAAGAGTATTGTTGATACAAAATTATCAAAATATGAAGTATATGAAGATATGTTTCCAAGCAGAGGAGATACTTTTAATGCATGGGTTTCTATCATGAGAGGTTGTGATAAATTTTGTTCTTTTTGTATAGTTCCTTTTACTAGAGGAAGAGAAAGAAGTAGAAGTGTTGACAGTGTTGTTACGGAAGTAAAAAAAGCAGTAGACGAAGGTTATGTAGAAATCACTTTATTGGGACAAAATGTAAACTCTTATAAACATGAAAAGAAATCATTTGCTGAGCTACTATTGGCAGTATCTGACATTCCTGGCGTTAAAAGAATTAGATACACATCCCCTCATCCACAAGATATCAATGTAGAATTATTAGAAGTAATGGCTTCTAGAGCTAATATTTGTAACTATGTACACTTTCCAATGCAATCAGGATCAAATGAAGTATTAAAGCGTATGAATAGAACCTATACAAGAGAACACTTTTATTATATGGCTAAAAAAATTAGAGAGATTATGCCTAATTGCGGTTTATCTACAGATATTATTGTAGGATTTCCGGGCGAAACTGATGAACAATTTAGAGAGACCTTAGACTTGATGGAGAAAATCAAATTTAATTCTGCTTACACTTTTAAATATTCTTCAAGACCATATACTAAGGCAGCTCAATTTTCAGATCAACTTCCAAAACAGCTAAAGAAAGATAGATTGGATGAGATGCTTAAGCTACAAAGAAAACATACGCTTGAACTAAATATGAAAAAAGTTGGAAATTTTGAACAAGTTTTAATAGAAAAAGAAAGTAAAAAATCTGCAAATCATTGGGCCGGAAGAACCGATTCGAATGAATGGGTGATTGTGGAAAAAAATCATAGTAAAATTAAGGATATTATTCCAGTAGAGATTATAGAAGCTAGTGGTGTAATTTTACGTGGAAAAGAAATAACAGGAGCATAATGTTTAGAATACTAAGAGTATTATTTTTCTTAAGTTTTTTAGCTGGAACTTTTTTGCTATTCGATAGAAATAGCGAACCGATTGTAATATATTTTTTTAAAGATAATGGATACTCAATTCCAGGCTATTTAGCCTTCATCTTATTTACAATGATAGGTGTGATTGTAGGATATATTATATCACTCAAATCTGTCTTCTCTTATCGATCAGAAATATCAAAACTCGTCAAAACAAATAAAGATGTTTCAGAAGAGCTTGATAGTTTAAGAAATGTAGCTGTTGGCGAAGAGTTTAGTTTCACTGAAAAGGAGTAATTATCCTTAATATTATCTACTTCCTTCTGATATTTATTGCAATCGCTGCTTTCTACTTCATCAACAGAAGACCATCACAACAACCAAGTGATATTGAAGTATATAATCAGGCATTAAAAGCGATTATTGATAATAATCATAAGAAAGCATTTACAATCTTAAAAAATATCATCGCTAAAGATTCAAACAATACGGAGGCATACCTACTATTAGGAAATCTTCTAAGAGATAAAGATATCAATCAGGCTACTAAGATTCATCAGACTATTATTATTAGACCAAAGTTATCAAAAGATTTAAAAATCCAGATTCATCAAGCGTTAGGTTTAGATTACTTGGAGCTTCGAAATACAGTCAGAGCAGAAGACGAATTCAAAAAAATATTAGATATAGATTCTAAAAATAAATGGTCTTTAGGCATGTTAAAGAATATCGCTACCGAAAATAAATCATGGGATGATGCGCTTGAATATGAAAAAAAGTTGATAAAATATTATCCTGAGATTAAAAAAAGGGACGAATCTAAGCTCAATTATTTTATTGCTATGGACTATAAAGATAAAAAGAATAAAAAGAATTATCTGTATTACTTAAAAAAGAGTATTAAATCAGATTATATATATAGTGAATCTTATTTAGAGCTTTCTTCGCATTATATTGACAATGCAGATTTAGCTATGGAGTACCTTATTATGTTCTCGAAATCAAATCCAAGTGCTAGCGTTACCGCATTTAAGAAAATTGAAAACCTCCTATTTGATGAAAAAAGATTTGATGATGTAGAGAGTTTGTATAAAAAAGTTTTAGATGACGAGTTTAATAGCTATGCTTTTAATCGATTAGTTGATATTCATCTTGAAAAAAGTGAAAAGGACGAAGCAATAGAGTTAGTAGAAAAGTTTATGCCAAAATTTGATTATCACTCAAAAAGCTCTAATAAATCATATGTTATAAGGCTTAATAGAATGAAAATAGATTCAGATAATTTTGATACAAGAAAAGCTTTATCGAGTTTTTGCAATGATATAATTCAAAATGAGAATATTAATTAGAACGATTGCTATATTAGTTTGTGCTCTAAATATGTTATTTAGCCAAACTACAGATTCAGCAATACTTTATCAGGAAGCCCTCAGTGCTATAGATGCAGATAAAGCGTCTAAAATTTATGATAAGCTCATTAAGTCCAATGATAAATCTGACTACTATTGGTTGTCGGTATTAAAAAAAGCTGAAATTAACTATGCTAGAGGTTCATATATTTCTGCATCTAGTTTATTCAAAGAGTTTAATGTAGAAGCTCCAAAACATTTAATAAATGATATCTCTAAAGATTTATTATTTAGATCGTTAGCTGCTGCAGGGCAAACAGATTCTTTAAAGGTTTATCAAAAAAAATTAAATAGTTCAGGATTCTCAAAAAAAACAAAAAAACCTTCTAAGAAAAATAATATATGGTTTGTTCAATTTGGTGCTTACAGTAAAAAAGAGAGTGCAAATATCTTAAAACAATCTTTGCTAGAAGATGGTTTGTTAAATATTCAGATTAGCCAAGTGATGAATAGAGGTAAAATGATCTATTATGTAAGGGGTAGTCATTTCAAGTCATATGCTTCAGTAGAAAAACAAGTAAAGAAACTGAAGAATAAGAATATCGATTTTATTATATCTGGATATTGAAGATTTATTTCTTCGCTACTTTGTATAATCCATAAATAATAGTTGCTATCAGAGCAAATCCTATCAAGTCATTGTAAGGAGAAGGAAGTGCGTATTCAGGCCAGAAATTTTTATCATAAAATAAAGGTATGGCAATAAATATAGCCATCAATGCTTCTCCTGTAATTAAACCTGAAGCTAGTAATAAGCCATTATTTTTACCTGAGTCAGAAGCGGTTTTTCCAGCAAAATGATTAAGCATTCCACCGATAAAAATAGGAAGAGTTAATTCAATAGGTAAATAAATTCCAATCGCAACTGCTAGTATAGGAACTCTGAACTCTGCTCCTCTGCGTAATTGATATTGATCAAGCATAATAATTAATATTCCTAATATTCCTCCAGCATAAATCATTCCCCATTCCAGATTGCCAGAGAATACGCCATTTGCTACACTAGTCATAAGTACTGCTTGAGGGGCGGGTAAGTCTGAGCTTCCAATGCCATACGCTTCATGTAGTAGCGTTAAAACAATTCCAAGCGTTAGCGCAGAGCTAATAACACCAACTAACTGCATAAGTTGCTGTTTCCATGGTGTAGCACCAACAATATTACCCGTTTTAAGGTCTTGTAAGTTATCTCCACCAATTGCTGCAGCACAGCATACTACTGCACCAATAAGAATAGCAGCAGCTCCTCCCTTGGATGAGTCTACATCAAAGAAAGTAATAATTAATAATGAACTGAATAAGATTGTAGCAATAGTTACACCTGATATAGGATTATTCGAAGATCCTACTACTCCTGCCATATAAGCAGCAACAGCAGAGAATAGAAATCCAAAGATACACATAATAATAGATAGTGTAATCGCAGAAGTCCAAGATGGAATAATATCAAAATATGTATACGATATAGGTATAAGCATTAATAGGATAGCTATAAAGACATAGTTAATAGGAAGATCTCTTTCTTCTAGCGGAACATCCTTAGCATTGTCGCCTAAAGTTTTTAGACTCAACTGAATACTTTCAACAAGAGGTTTTGCTAATTGAATAACAGACCAGATTCCACCAACTACCATTGCTCCAACACCTAAATAACGTATTTTTGCATTCCAAATAATGTTTGCACCTTCAAATAAAGAATCACCTTCATATCCATACAGATAAGAATAAATAGGAATTGCTACTACCCATGAGATTAATCCACCAGAAAAAGCAAGGATACCGATATTACGACCTACGATATATCCCACACTAATAAGTGAAGGAGATAAGCTAGATCCCAATCCAAAAACAGCACCTCTAATAGCTACGGCTCCACCGATAGCACTAGACCAAATACCAAATGCTAATTCTCCAAGCTTAACCACTCCTCCTACAACAGCAGATAGTCCAATTATTTTTAAGCTTTCACTCGATTTTTTGGCATCAGATTCATGTCCCGTTTTTAATACAGCGGCAGTTGCAACACCTTCAGGAAACTTTAAATTTGCTTTTAGAATTAATGCACGTCTTAATGGTACAGTAAATAATGCTCCCAATATTCCACCCACCATAGCAATCTTCGTTACTTCCCAATAATCAATCGTATCCCAATAGCCTATCAATAATAAGGCAGGAATAGTGAAAATAACTCCAGCTGCTAATGATTCTCCAGCCGATGCTGCTGTTTGCACAATATTGTTCTCTAAAATATTTGATTCACGAAATAGTTTTAAGATTCCCATTGACATAATTGCGGCAGGAATAGAAGCAGAGATTGTCATACCTGCATATAAACCTAGATAGGCCATAGCAGAAGAAAGAACTATAGATAGAAGAATACTTAAAAAAAATGCTTTTACTGTTATCTCTTGTTTCATAATTTCAACTTACAAATTATTTAACAGGGGTGCAATTGCTGAGAACAAACCCTATGACTTGATCTAGATAATGCTAGCGTAAGGAAAAATAAAAAAAAATGAAAAATAAATATATATCGTACTTAACGCTGATTGCAATGTTCTTTATGAGCATTCAAGTTTTTCATAAGCACGATTTAAATTTATTGCCTGAAGATGTATTTAGTCAAAATAGTGAATCGCTGATAAATGAAGAAGTGCATAAATGTGATTCGTGTCAATTAGGATATGCTAAATTTTTTATTACAGACAACACTTTCTTATTTAATGAAGTTTTTTCTAGTAATAATAACGCAGTTCAATCTGAATTATATTTCTATAAAGAAATTTATAGTATATCAAATAAGTCTCCACCTCTAGTTTAATAATTATACAATTATAATATTAATCGATACCTGTAAAGGTATCCAATTTATTAAACTCATTTAAGGAGAAAAAAATGAAACAATTTATTTTAACACTATTTTTTATGAGCATTGTTTTTGCTCAATCAACAATCACAGGACTTGTCATTGATCAAGATACAGGTCTTCCGTTAAAGGATGCAAATGTATCTGTCGTTGATGACAGTGGAACAAGTATTGCTGGAACTAGTACAGATGATGACGGAAAATTTGAACTTAGTCTTTCTGAAGCCAGAAAAGTTCAAGTCTCTGTTATTGGATATGAGAATGCAACTGCTGATGTAGTATTTAATCAGTCTATGATTTTCAATCTTGTAAGCGAAGCCATATCTTTTGAAGGTGTAAGAGTCTTCTCGTCACTTCGCAAAGTTAATGAAGGTGACCTAGCTACTTCAGCAATCATTTTTAATGATGAGCTACAAGTTAAGCAAGGACAGCACTTCAGTGACTTAATACAAAAAGTTCCAAATCTAAATTATGCAGGTGGAACCTCCAGACCGAAATATTTTCAAATTAGAGGAGAGGGTTCTGTAAGTCGATATGCTGATCAAGGACCTCCAAGTACTTATGTTGGATTAGTTTTAGATGGAATGGATCTATCTGAACTTGGTATGATTACACCTCTTTTTGATATGCAGCAGGTAGAAGTACTAATGGGTGTTCAAACTAGTTTATTTGGTGCATCAGCATCTTCTGGTTTGATTAATTTTAAAACTAACGATCCAACGGATAAACAAGAAGGATATGTTATGACCCAATTTGGTTCATACAATACTCTTACAAATGGAATTGTCTATAATACTCCATTATTAAATGGTTGGAAGTTAAGATTAGTAGGTCACTCGAATGTTTCAGATGGATATAAAGATAATGTTGCTTCAGGCATAGATTATGCATCAGCAAATAGAGATGAGACATCATTTAGAGCTAAATTATTAAAGACTGGCGATAATAATATCACGCAAAAGTATACAATGATTTACTCTGATTTTGATAATGGATATGATAACTGGGCTCCAGATAATAATACTGATAATATTACCTATTCAGATAATCCAGGTAAAGACAGTCAAAAATCACAGATTTTTATAGCTGACTATAGTTATGATCTTGACGAAGGTTTTGCTGAGCTGAATGTCGGTGTATCAAACAATGAAACATTACATAGTTATGATTCAGATTGGGGAAATTATCAATTTTGGTTTCAAGATCCTTACAACTTTGATCCAGCAGTAGAAGGATATCAATATGACTTTTTTGATTCATTCGATAGAGACATTGATACAAGAACTGTTGATTTTAGGTTAAGATCAAATACTGCCAATGATAATAAAGTAGACTATGTAATGGGATTATATCAGTCTAATTATGAAGAAAAAACTAATGCAGATGGATACATTTTTGGAGGCTCTTCCACAGGTTTAGCTTCTGCTTATGATATTATCACAAAGTCTGCATATGGTGAATTAGCATTTAATTTTAAAAATGATTCATCAGTTTCTTTAGCCTTTAGATCCGAAGCTAGAGATCTTACATATAATGATTTTAATGATAAAAGTGCAAGCTTTGATATGATGGGTGATTTTGAAAACTCATATAAAATTGCTTATGAATTTCATCCAACTCCAACCCTACATTGGTTTGCTTATTATGCTGAAGGATATCATCCTGCAGGTATAAATCAAAATCCATATTTAGACGCGGATGAAAAAACATATGATGCAGAAACTTATTTTGATATAACTACTGGAATAAGATGGTATACTGATAATATAAAATTATCAAGCTCTCTATTTTACTTAGAGCATGATGATCATATTTATGAAACAAGCGAGCAATTAGATCCAATGAATCCTAATGCATTTGCTTTTTTTAAGACAAATGCTGAATCAGGCTATGAATATGGTTCTGAATCAACTGGTGAATTTAGAATAACTGATAAATTTACTATCAACGCTACTTTAGGATTATTGAGCTCTGAAATTGAGTTGGGTGGTCATGATGAACATGGCGATGAACATGGCGATGATGACCATGATGATGATCACGGCGATGATGATCATGATGAACATGGCGATGAACATGAAGGCCATGAGCATGGTAAAAAAGCACATTCACCAAACTGGAATTACAGCTTATCATTTAACTATGATTTCACTGTAAACAATTCTTTAATGATTGAAATTTCAGGAAAAGATGGATTTGTATTTGATTCTGCGCATGATGAGTATGAATCAGAACCATATCATCTATTGAATGCATATTATAATCATTCAATCAATCAATTTGATCTAGGATTCTATGCAAAAAATATCCTTGATGAAAGTTACGCAGATAGAGGATTTATTCTTGGTCTAGAACCTCCAATATATGAAGAGAAGCTATACAAATCTTTTGGACCTCCAAGAGAAATTGGAATGTCATTAACATATAGTTTCTAATGTCTTATTTTCATAATTTAGCGGGTAATATAATACCCGCTAAATTATGAGTTCTAAACAACAAAAAAGATTATTCATTATTGATGGCTATGCCACTTTATACAGAGCACACTATGCTCTTATCAGAAATCCACTAACAAATACTGCTGGTACACCGACTAGTGCTGTATTTGGATTTGCGAATCAAGTATTTCAATTAATTGAAGATGAAAAGCCAGATTATCTTGTCGCAGCTTTTGATTCAAAAGGTAAAAACTTTAGACATGAACTCTACACAGACTATAAGGCAAATCGATCTGCAATGCCCGATGAGATACAAACACAACTTCCATATTTATGGGAACTTCTGGAGGCAATGAATATCCCAATGTTAAGAGTGGGAGGTGTAGAAGCAGATGATATTATTGGAACGGTTGCTAAGATGTGCGATAAAGAAAATCTCCAGTGCAATATTGTAAGTGGAGATAAAGACTTTATGCAATTAATTAACGACAAGACGTTCTTATATGCTCCTCAAGCAAGAAAGCGTGCCAAAGAAGTATTTAATAAGAAGAAAGTATTAGAAAAATGGGGAGTTGGTCCAGAGCATATTATTGATTTATTAGGTTTGATGGGAGATAGTTCAGATAATGTTCCAGGCGTTCAAGGAGTTGGCCCCAAAACAGCAAAAAAGTTGATACAAGACTTTGGATCTATTGAAAGCATATATGAAGAAATTGATAATATCAGTAATGAAAAAATGAGAGAAAAGTTATTAAATAGTAAAGAAAATGCTTTATTAAGTAAGCAATTAGTAACGATTCTAACAGATGTAAATATCGAAGCTACTATTAGTGATTTTGAGAAAAAAGAAATGGATTTGGCTAAACTTGAAGATATTTTTAAAGAATTAGAATTTTCCGGTTTACTCAAAAAGATTGGTTCGAATGAATCTGTTGATATTCAAACAGTAAAACGAGAAAAAAAGTATGAAAACCTGACAGATATAGACCAATTAACATCATTTGTTAACTCAATTAAAGAAAATGAATGGCTATCTGTTGATTTAGAAACTACATCTGTAAATCCAATGATTGCTGAAATTGTAGGTTTTAGTTTTTCTGTCAAAAAAGATACGGGAGTATATGTTCCAATACGCTTTAAAGATAAGATTGATAATTTGTTTGGAGAAGACGATCTTCAAACTGCGATTGATATCTTAAAACCGATATTAGAAAATTCAGATATTCCAAAAACCGGGCAAAACATTAAATATGATGCATTAATAATGAAACGATATGGAATTGATTTGGATGGAATTGCTTTTGATACGATGATTGCTGCACATTTGATTAGTCCAAATTCTAGATCTTACAAGTTAGATAATTTATCTTTATCACATCTGAATTATAAGATGGTTCCTATACAGAATTTAATTGGATCTGGTAAAAATCAAATAACGATGGATGAAGTTACCTTGGAAGATGTATCGTTTTATGCTGCAGAAGATGCTGATGTTGTTATAGAGCTAACTGAAATTTTTCTGAAAGAGTTAAAAAAACAAAAATTATATAATTATTTCAAAGCTATCGAAATTGATTTGTTACCTGTTTTAATTGATATGCAATTTAATGGAATATTTGTTGATAAAGATTATCTTGCAATACGTTCTGATCAAATTGGCATAAAAATTGATGCTCTTCATAATCAGATTACAGAATTAGCAGATAAAGATTTTAACGTGAATTCTTCGCAACAGCTTGCGGAGATTTTATTTGATAAATTAGGCCTACCGATGATTAAGAAACGATCGACAGCAGAAGCCGTCTTATCAGAATTGAAGAATAAACACGATCTTCCAAAATTAGTTCTACAGTATAGAAAGTTATTTAAATTAAAAAATACTTATCTTGATCCAATACCAACTAATATTAATCCAGTTTCTAATCGAGTTCACTCTTCATTTAATCAAACTATGACAGCTACAGGAAGGCTTTCTTCAAGTAGTCCAAATTTTCAGAATATTCCTATAAGAACAGAAGATGGAAAAGACGTGAGAAAAGCTATCAGAGCACAGTCATCAGATTACCAAATTTTTTCTGCAGACTATTCACAAGTTGAATTACGAGTTATGGCACATTTGAGTCAAGATAAAGCTCTCATTGAAGCGCTAAATAATGGAGAAGATATTCATACATTTACAGCAAAAAATATATTTGGTATTGATAAAGATGAAGATGTATTAGCTGAAATGCGACGTACAGCTAAAATAGTAAACTTTGGAATCATGTATGGTGCAGGCCCATTTCGCTTAAGTAAAGAATTGGATGTTCCATTTGGTGAGGCTAAAAAAATAAAAGACGCTTATTTTAGTAAGTATAAAGGTATTGAAGAGTATATCGCTAAATCCAAAGTACTTATTAAGTCTGAAAAATCTGTACAGACTCTGTTGGGAAGAAAAAGAGCTGTATGGGATTCTGATAGCCAGAATAAGATTAGGAGAGATGCCGCAGAAAGAATGGCTATTAATATGCCTATTCAAGGGACAGCAGCTGAAATGATTAAGCTTGCAATGATTAAGATATACAAAGATTTGAAGGATAATAATCTAAAATCAAAATTAATTTTACAAGTTCACGATGAATTGCTTTTAGAGGTTCATAAAGATGAATTAGATTATATATCAGAAATGGTAGTAAAAAATATGAAAAATGCAATGGAGCTAGATGTTCCAATAGAGATTGACTGCGGTTTCGGCCCATCTTGGTTTGAGGCGCATTAATGCACTATATTGGACCAAAAGTACATATTGATTTAACGCAATTAGTGAAAAATTATCATCTTTTAAGTAATGAAGTCGGTAATATTCCTATTATGGCTACAGTAAAAGCTAATGCATATGGTCATGGTTCTGTAGAAGTATCAAAAGCTTTAGAAAAAGAAGGGGTTAGGTATTTAGCGGTCTTTACAATTGAAGAAGGTGTAGAGTTGAGAGAGGCTGGAGTCCAATCAGACATTTTAATTTATTCAAAGCTAAATCCTCATGGTATAGATAGCGCTATAAAACATAAACTTACTTTAAACATCTCGTCTTTTGATGATCTAGAAATTTTAAAAAGATATAATGTGCAAGGACATATGCTTAAGGTCCATTTAAAGATAGATACTGGAATGACAAGATTGGGTGTAGCTCATAATCAAGCAGAAGATTTTCTCAGGCAAGCACGAGATATTGATCATATAGAAATTGAGGGACTATATTCTCATTTTGCAACCGCAGATGAAGGAGATTTAACATATGCAAAATCTCAATTAGATAAGTTTAATGCAGTATTAACAATTGCAGAAGAATTAGATATTAATCCTGTATTAATTCACTGTAGTAATAGTGGAGCAATTCTAAACCTGCCAGAATCGCGATTTAATCTAATACGTACAGGCATGCTACTATATGGAGGATTTCCATCAGATGAAGTACCTCAAGACCTATCTATTAAGCCAGTAATGACATTTACTGCACCCGTCGTAGAAATAAGAGATGTTAAAGCAGGAACTCATATTAGTTATGGTGGAGTATATACTACAAAAGAAGATACAAGAATTGCAGTGGTACAAGCTGGATTTGCAGATGGAGTACCACGTCCTTGGTATGTAGATGGATTT
Organism: Fidelibacterota bacterium; assembly: GCA_018672235.1. Lineage (GTDB taxonomy): Bacteria > Fidelibacterota > Marinisomatia > Marinisomatales > Marinisomataceae > Marinisoma. The sequence goes on from JABHGE010000034.1 coordinate 42,548, forward strand.
GTAAAGTTTAAAGATCAAAATTTAAAGATTACTGGAAGAATTTGCATGGATCAGTTGATGATTGATATTGGGTCAGCTGATATTAAGTATGGAGATGAGGTATTAATTTTTGGCTCCAATCAACATGGGACTATTCCAGTAAATAAAATTGCTAAAACCATTGATTCTACATCGTATGTCCTAGTAACTGCGATTGGAATTCGTCCAAAAAGAATTTATTCTTAGGCCATTATTTTTTATATTATAAAGAGCAAGCAAAGAGCGGAGTAGATGCAGTTTAAGAGCGGATTAATCGCCTAAAAAAACAGAGACATCGTTCTTATGATAGATGATTTAAAAGATATAAGGCGTGATCTAAATAGAATTATAAAAAATGGAAAAAAATAAAACAGTTAAAATTGGTGGAGCTTCCGCATTTTGGGGAGATACCAATAATGCAGCAGCACAACTTGTACATAGTAAGCAGATTGATTATCTAGTCTTTGACTATCTAGCAGAAATAACAATGTCTATTTTGGCAGGTGCAAAAATGAAAAATTCTGAATTAGGATATGCTACAGACTTTGTAAAACAAGTTGCTCCATTATTACAAGATATAAAAATACAGGGAATTAAAGTCGTTAGCAATGCAGGAGGTATTAATCCTCAAGCATGTCGTAAAATGTTGCTGGATGCAGCTAAAAAAGCAAACGTTGAATTAAATGTTGCTGTAGTTGAAGGTGATAATCTTTTATATCAAAAAGATACATTACAAGCACTACCTGTAAAAGAAATGGAAACAGGAAGCTCAATGCCAGAAAATGTAATGAGTATTAATGCATATCTTGGAGCTTCTGCGATTGAAAGTGCTTTAAAAGAAGGTGCAGATGTTGTTATTACAGGAAGATGTGTTGATAGTGCAGTTGTATTAGGTCCGTTAATATATGAATTTGGTTGGAAGTCCACAGAGTATGATTTACTTGCAGCAGGAAGTTTAGCTGGTCATATCATTGAATGTGGTGCTCAATGTACAGGTGGAAATTTCACTGATTGGCATTTAATAAAAGATTTTGATAATATGGGCTTTCCTATTGTAGAAGTACAAGCAAATGGAGATTTCATTGTTACAAAACCAGAAAATACTGGCGGTATTGTATCATTTGGCTCAGTTGCTGAACAATTTTTATATGAGATTGGTAATCCAAATGCATATATCTTACCGGATGTAGTATGTAATTTTACTAATGTTACTATTAAAGAAATTGGAGTCAATCGTGTATTATTTTCTGGTGCAAAAGGTATTGCTCCAACAAGTACCTATAAAGTTTCTGCTACTTATTTAAGCGGTTATCGCATTACAGTACCAATCGTTATTGGTGGTATTAATGCTGTTAAAAAAGCACAAATCACCGCTGATGCTATTATTAAGAAAACTGAACGCATTTTTAAAGAAAATGGTTGGACTGATTATACAGATAAAAATATATCTATTATTGGAACAGAGGCAATGTATGGTCATAATGCACTTCCAGTTAAACCGAGAGAAGTATTATTAAGAATTGTGGCAACACATAATCAAAAAGAGGCATTAATTCTTTTATCTAAGGAAATTGCACAAGCATCTACCGGTATGACTCCTGGCTTTACTAACATGCTCGGTGGTAGACCTTCTGTATCTCGATCAATAAGACTATTCTCTTTTCTGGTACCAAAAAATAGTGTAGAAACTGTAGTTGACGTATGTGATAAGAGGTTCAAAATAGACAATGGAAATGAGTTTAGTAATATGGAAGATTTACAGGATGTTGAAATTCCTATACAGGATCTACAGCCAACAGATTCAGAAGTATCCTTAATTAAGCTAGCTTACGGTCGTAGTGGAGATAAAGGAGATCATTGTAATATTGGTATTATTGCTAGGCAGTCAGAATATCTTCCATATATTAAGAATTTTTTAACAACTGATCGGGTAGCAAAGCATTTTGCACATGTATTGCAAGGCGATGTTCATTGTTGGGATGTTCCTGGAATACATGCATTAAATTTTCTGCTTAAAAATTCTTTAGGTGGAGGAGGAATGGCAAGTTTAAATATAGATCCACAAGGTAAGGCATATGCACAACAACTACTTGATATTAAAGTACCAGTTCCAAGTGCTATAGCTGAGGAGATAAGATAACTATACAATATAACAGAGTGCTTAGAAAAGAATTAGCATTCCAACCGTTACAAAAAAGTGATAAACATAAACCGTTTGATGGTTTTCATTTATCAAAACTTCTAGAAGTTTTAGAAGGAAAATTATAATTAATTATAAGGACAAGAATGGCAAAAGAATATAAATCTAAAATAAATATTGAATCAGAATCTTATATAAAAAATCGTGATGATATGTTAAAGCTAATAACAAAGCTACATAACATTGAGAAAAGAGGTATTAATGCTTCAGAGCGTAAGCGTTCTCGTTTTGAAGAGCGTGGACAGTTAACACCTAGAGAAAGATTGAATGTATTAATTGATCCAAACTCTGAGTTTATTGAGTTATATAATATGGCAGGATATTTAGTAGAAGATAAAAATCCTGATACTAGTGTTCCTGGAGCAAGTGTAATTGCAGGTATTGGATTTATTAACAATATCAGATGTTTGATAATGATTGATGATAGTGGAATTAATGCTGGCGCTGTAACAAGCATGACAGTTGATAAAGCTATTGGATGTCTAAAAATTTCTTTAGAAAAAAAATTGCCTTTTGTTCATTTGGTTGAAAGCGCTGGAATCAATTTAATGAATTATAAAGTTGAAATTTGGGCAAGAGCTGGTAAGATGTTTGCAGGTTTAGCAAAGTTAAGTGCTGCTGGAATTCCAACCATAACAGTATTACATGGTCTTTCTACAGCTGGAGGAGCTTATAATGTTGGAATGAGCGATTATGTTATTGGAGTAAAAAAGAACGGAATGGCTGCATTGGCAGGACCTGCTCTTTTAAAAGCTGCAACAAATGAAGTAGCTTCTAATGAAGAGCTAGGTGGTTCTGAGATGCATGCTACAGTTTCAGGTCTTGTAGAATATCTTGCTGACGATGATAAAGATGCTATTAGTATTGCTAGAGATGTTGTTAGTAGTCTTGGCTGGAATAGTCAAGTATCTCCCCTAAAGGTAAAAGAGTATCAAGAGCCAAAATATGATGCTGATGAAATTGCAGGTATTGTGAATCTAGATTATAAGAGACCTTATGATGTTAGAGAAATTTTATATCGAATTGTTGATGATTCTAAATTTATTGAATTTAAACCAAAGTATGGATTTACAACGCTCTGCTTTCATGCAGAAATTTATGGTAAAAATTGTGGAATTATAGGTAATAATGGACCAATAGATACGAATGGTGCTACTAAGGTTGCACAATTTATCCAGCTTTGTGACAAATCAAATATTCCACTAATTTTTATAAATAATGTTACAGGTTTTATGGTAGGTAAGCAGTATGAACAAGCGGGAATGATTAAGCATGGATCTAAAATGATTCAAGCGGTAACTAATGTAACAGTTCCTAAAATAACATTATATGCAGGTGCAAGTTTTGGTGCTGGTAACTATGGAATGTGTGGCTATGCTTATGAGCCAGATTTTTTACTATCTTGGCCTAATGCAGTTACAGGCGTTATGGGTGGAAAACAAGCAGCATCAACTATGAGTCAAGTCATTGCTGCCGCATCCAAAAAGCGTGGAGAAGAAATTGATCAAGATAAACTTGATATAAAAGAAAAAGCAATTACAGAGCATTTCGATAATCAGTCAAGTGCATTCTATACGTCGGGACGATTGCTTGATATGGGAATAATTGATCCTAGACAGACAAGAAAGATTTTAGGTTTTCTGCTAGATACATGTAAAGAAGCTCAAAATCGTACATTAAAATCAAACACTTTTGGCATTGCAAGAATGTAGGAGAAAAATATGACCACAAATCTACCAAATACGGAAAGCATTAAACTAGAATTAGACAATAATTGGCTAACAATCTGGCTCAATACACCTGAAAATCGTAATGCACTAACCGATCAAATGATTAATGATTTTAATAATGTATTTGAAGTATTGAATGACACTAAAGATGTCAGAGGCGTGACTATTAGAGGAAAAAATAATATTTTTTGTGCTGGTGGTGATTTAAAAGGAATGAATAAGGTGTTTGATAGCAAAAATCCAATTGAAGATGCCATAGAATTGAGTACAAGAGTCGGACATTTTTTTAAAGCAGTCAATTCTTTACCACAAGTAACTATTATGATCATTGAGGGTTTTGCAATGGCTGGAGGGTTAGGCCTTGCATGTGCAGGAGATGTTACTATAGTTCAATCTGATACAAAATTTGCTCTAACAGAAACTATGGTTGGATTAACTCCAGCTCAAATATCACCATACCTTGTTTCAAAAATGGGATATGCAAATGCTAGAAGATTAATGTTGACTGCAGCAAGCTTTAATGGAAGAGAAGCTCTTAGGTTTGGGCTAGCAGATTTTATTTTTGATGATGAAAACCAAGGAAGAGACATAGAAGAGCAACTTAAATCTCAAGTATTAAATTGTGCACCAGGAGCTATTGCTCAAACAAAAGAACTAATCAATTCTTTTGCGATTAAAGTGGATAAAAATTTTATTGATTTAGCAAGCAAGAACTTCGCTGATCAAATCTTAAATGGAGAAGGCAAAGAAGGCATATCTTCATTTATTGAAAAACGTAAACCAAAATGGAAAAAATAATTTTATTTAGGAGAAAAAGATGAAATTTACAGACGAACATCACGCATTATATAAAACTGTTAAAGAATTCGGTGAAAATGAAATAAAACCATTTTCTGAAGAATGGGAAAAAGCAGGAATTTATCCAGCCCATGAAATTTTTAAAAAAATGGGTGATTTAGATTTATTGGGAATAACAAAAGATCCCAAATATGGAGGAACAGGACTTGATTATTCTTTTTCTGTTGTCTTTGCTGAAGCGCTTGGACATGCTTGTAATGCTTCGGCAATAATGAGTATAGGAGTGCAAACTGATATGGCAACTCCTGCTTTGGATAAATATGGATCTGATCTGATTAAGAAAGAATTTTTAGCACCATCTATATCTGGTGATTATGTTGCTGCTCTTGCAGTAAGTGAGCCAAATAGTGGTTCAGATGTTGCATCAATTAAAACTTCAGCAAAGAAAGATGGTGATGACTATATCATTAATGGTCAAAAAATGTGGATTACTAATGCTACTCAAGCAGACTATTTTTGTGTATTAGCCAATACAAGCAATGATTCAGTACATCACAATAAATCATTAATCGTAGTTCCATCAAGTACTCCAGGGCTGTCTGTCGGTGATAAAATAGATAAAATTGGAATGAGAGCTTCAGATACAGCGCCAGTTTATTTTGATAATGTAAGAGTACCTCAAGCTTATAGAATCGGAGAGGAAGGTACAGGATTTACTATGCAAATGAAGCAATTTCAAGAGGAGAGATTATTCCTTACAGCGTCAACTCTTATAGCAATGGAAAATTGTATAAAAGATACTATTGAATATTGTACAGAAAGAAAGGCTTTTGGAAAGTCAATTCTAGATAATCAAGTTATTCATTTTAGACTTGCTGAGCTTCAAACTGAGCTTGAAGCATTAAGAGCTTTAACTTATAAAGCATGCGATAGATTTGTTGATGGTAAGGATGTAACAATGTTAGCATCGATGGCAAAGTTAAAAAGTGGAAGATTGATACGTGAAGTTACAGATTCATGTTTGCAATATTGGGGCGGAATGGGCTTTACTACTGAAAATCCTGTCTCTCAACAGTATAGAGATGGTAGACTTCAATCAATTGGTGGCGGAACAGATGAAATAATGCTACAGATTATTTGTAAGCATATGGATACGTTACCGAAAAAATAATTTTAGGACAAAGTTATAAATATAGGTTTTGATGCAATTAGACTAAAAAGCCCTTTTCATACTGAAGATTATATTCAATGGCAGAGGAGCAAACTAAAACCTAACCAAGGGTAAATGAAAGGAATTAAGAGGTATTGTTTTAACTTTAATCTGCTCCTCATCTTAGTATATGTTTTATATAAAATAATGTTCCCCTTTTTTCTTTTTTTTACTTATTATACAAACATGATCGCGGGATGGAGCAGCTTGGTAGCTCGTCGGGCTCATAACCCGGAGGTCGTAGGTTCAAATCCTACTCCCGCTACTAACCTCCGCTCAACAAAGGACAATTAAAAATGAACTTATCAAATGAAAAAAAACATAGTAAACTAGCCAAGATTTTATTGAATCCTATTTTTCTTTTTCTGATCGTAGCCTCTTCAATGTGGTCAGTATGGGACATAAGTAAATCGGAATCTTCTGAGGAATTATTAATGAAAAAAGCAAATGAACTAGCACAAAAATTTATTATTACAGACGGTCATATTGATGTCCCTTGGCGTTTGCATAAGGGAGGATATGAAGATTTATCTGTAAGAACTACAGGAGGAGACTTTGATTATATTCGCGCAACAGAAGGCGGATTAGATGTTCCTTTTATGTCAATATACGTTCCTGCTACTTATCAAGTGACTGGTGGAGCGAAAGCAATGGCAGAAGAACTGATTCAGTCAGTTGAAAAAATCACTACAGATCATCCTGATAAATTTGAAGTAGCTTATAATGTTGCAGATGCAGAAAGAATAGTAAGTGAAGGAAAGATAGCACTTCCTATGGGGATGGAAAATGGAGCTCCATTAGAGGGTGATTTATCAAATGTTAAATATTTTCATGAACGTGGAATTAGCTATATTACATTAACACATTCAGAAGATAATGACATATGTGACTCATCATATAATCTTGGCGAAAGAACGCATAAAGGGTTAAGTGAATTTGGAGCAGAAGTTGTTAAAGAGATGAATAAGATCGGTATAATGATTGATATTTCTCATGTATCAGATGATGCATTTTATCAAATAATGGATGTTACTGAGGTTCCAGCAATAGCTTCTCATTCATCTGCTAGACATTTTACTCCAGGTTTTGAGCGTAATATGAGCGATGACATGATCAAACGCCTTGCTGAAAATGGCGGAGTGATACAAATCAATTTTGGTTCATCATTTGTTACTAAATCATCACAAGATAAGCGTACTGCAAATGGAGAAAAAGTAAGTCAGTATATAGAAGAAAATAATTTAGAATCTGATGATCCTAAAGTTCAAGAGTTTGCTAAGCAAGTTGCTGAAGATAACCCTGTTTTTTGTGATGTAACAGATGTAGCAGACCACATTGATCATGTAGTAAAATTAGCTGGTATTGAGCATGTTGGTTTTGGATCAGATTATGATGGAGTTGGTGATACGCTTCCATATGGACTTAAAGACCCTTCTGATTTTCCTAACTTAATATATCATTTATTAAAAAGAGGTTATTCTGAAGAGGATATCGAAAAAATATGTTATAAAAATGTATGGCGTGTTTGGAAAGCAACTGAAGAATTTGCTAATTCTCAAAGTTAGTATAGTTCCTACTCAGAAATTTGTCGTAATCGTTCAAAAACAATTGCACTAACAGCTGAGGATACATTAAGAGAATTCATATTATTTGACATTGGAATTGTAGCAGTAAAATCAGAATTTTTTAATACCTGCTTACTCACTCCATTACCTTCGCCACCAAAGATTAATATGGAACGGCCTTTTAAATCTATTGAATACCAATCTTTTGCATCAATATTATTTTCAAAACTTGTAATCCAAAAATCATTTTTCTTAAAATGCTCAATAGTTTGATTAATATTCACTGCAGAATACAGAGGTATCTTGGCAAAACCTCCTTGACTTACTTGAGCTACCGCACTAGTCATAGACACACTATTTCTGTCAGTAATAATAACTCCATCAACACTTCCTCCAGCACAAATACGTAGTATCTGACCTAAATTGTGAGGATCTTGAACTTGATCAAGAATAACGTAACATGAATTTTTTTGTTCTGTTAATGGTAGAGATGAGAAGCTTGATGCTTTTGCTTTTATCAATATTCCTTGAGATCTATTACTATCAATCTTTTCTCTGAAACTATGACCATCAAGTATAGTAACTTTATCTTGAGGTATTTTTTCACATAATGTTTTGATACCTTGATGATTGTATGCAGGAGAGTTTTTTTCAATATAAATTCGATTAACCTCTATTAGACTTGACTCAATAGCATCATGACATCCATTGATGCCATACACTGAAATTCGATGTTTTGTAAATTTGTCCATAAATTATGCTTAAATTTAGTAAAAAAATTGATGATAAAAATTAAAGAATCAGAATTAAACTTTTCATTTATAAGATCTCGAGGTCCTGGAGGTCAGAATGTAAATAAAGTTTCTACTGCTGTTCAGTTGAGATATAATATTATTAATGCTGATATTCCAGAAGATATTAAGAACAGATTTTGTGATAAGTATTATAATAAAATATCAAAAAATGGTGATGTGATTATTGTTGCCCAATCACATAGAACACAAAATAAAAATAAAATAGATGCTATCAAGAGGTTAGAAAGTTTATTTTCAGACATAAAGATTCCCGTTAAACGAATTGCTACGAAACCTTCTTGGAGTTCTCAGGTTAAAAGAGTGAAAAGTAAAAAAAAGAGATCAGTATTGAAGAAAAATAGAAAAAAGGTAATCCTAGATGAATAAGTATATTATTATTCTATTCATATCATCTTTTTTGATAGCTCAAGAAGAAATTGAAAAAAAAGATCTTTCTATTCCACCTCTACTACAAGAAGAAATGACTGATCTTGAACTAATGTTAGTTGCTGATATAAATACCAATGAAACTTTAAGTGAATTTTTAAAACTAAATATAATTTCTAATTCTTTAAAATTGAATGCACCTCAATATGATCGTTTTGTTAAAAAAAATAATGTTGGAATGCTACTCCCAGTTAATACTTCGTCGTCACTTTATCTAGATGCAGGTATTCAAGGTTGGATTGAAGCGAATAAATATGTTCAAGAAAATAATGATAGTTATTCTGTCGGATTTTTTGGAAGTACTGGAGAAAAATTTAGTTATTATAATTCAAGAAAAGGATATGTAGATACAGATAATTATTTTAAAGATTCTTGGGATAAGCGATCCACCGATGATTACATTCGCTACATGCACATATCTCCTTATATGCCTGACTCTGAAAAAAATACAATATATGATCCCAATCGAACTCAATAAAGTCCTAGACGGTATCGTAGAACTCGATAATTCGCTGCTTGGGAAACAAGTATTGGGAATTAGTATGAACTCGAAAGATATTAGTCCAGGATTCGTATTCGTTGCTATTAATGGAACTAAGTTTAATGGAAATGATTTTATAGATGAGGCACTGCTCAAAGGCGCAATATGTGTTATTAGTGATTCAAAAAATAGAGAACAGTCTAGTAAAGTTATTCAGGTGAAAAATGCTAGAGAAGCACTTGGAAAAATTGCAGCTAACTTTTATGATCACCCTGAACATAAAATTAAACTTATTGGCGTGACAGGAACTAACGGCAAGACTTCTACAACATTAATATTAAAAAGTATTCTTGAGTCTTACGGTAAAAAAGTGCTTCAAGTTGGAACTTTAGGGATTATTCCAAATATAGTTAACAATGATTTTGGGTTAACTACTCCCAATTCTATAGATATTTTTAAGATACTCAATGCTGCAGTACAGAAAGAGTACGATTTTGCTATATTGGAAGTTTCATCGCATGCTTTGTCACAGAATAGAGTTGATAATCTTAGATTTGATTTTGCAGGCTTTACTAATCTTACTTTAGATCATTTAGACTATCATGGCACTATACAAAAGTATTTTAATGATAAGAAAAAATTATTTGGATTGATAAAAGACAATGGATCGAGTTTGATACTTAGTGATAGCACATATGGCAAAGATATTTGTAATGAATATGACAACACCAATACTATATCCCTTGCAAATAAAGATGCAGACTTTTATTGTGTAGATTTTAATTTAAATCATAATGGCACTACCGCTATTTTTAATTTTAAAGGTACATCTATAGAGGTTACTTCAAAACTAGTAGGAAAGTATAATCTCGAGAATGTTATTTTAGCCGCTACAGTTGCTTTTGAAGCAGGAGTTGATATAGAATCCATTAAAGAAGGAATTGCTTCATGTAAATTTATTCCTGGGAGGTATGAATTTATATCAAATAAGGGTCCAGCTATTATTATCAGTGACTATGGGCATACTCCAGATGCATATACTAATGTTTTACAATCTATCAAAGATGTATATCATGATAAAAATATTAAAGTTTTATTTGGAGCTGGCGGTAATAGAGATAAGTCAAAAAGAGCAGAAATGGCAAATGCGATAGAAAATTTTGCAGTTCAATGTTATTTGGCTCCTGACAATCCAAGATTTGAAAATATTGATGATATTAATCATGAAGTTGTAAAAGGTTTTTCAAAAAATATTTATCAACTATTCAATGATAGAGAAAAAGGATTAATAGCAGCACTAGCAGATTTAACTTCAAATGATATCTTAATTATTTTTGGAAAAGGTAATGAAGAATACCAAGAGATTAGTGGCAAAAAATTACATTATTCAGATAGAAAAATTATAGAAGAATTTTATGAGAATTGATATACAGCAATCTGAATTGTTTACCGCATACTTCTCAAATGAAATTGATTGTAAAATTGATTATTTAATATCAGGTATTAGTACAGATAGTAGAGATATTAGAGATGGTGATTTATTCTTAGCTCTTAAAGGAGAGCATTTTGATGGATCTAATTTTATCAATCAAGCTATTAAAAATGGAGCGGTTTGTTGTCTTGCAGAGTCTGGCACTAAATCGGACAATATATTTATTGTTAATGATGTCACATCACTAATTGGAAAAATTTGTGCTAGATGGATGAATGATTTTGAAGGTTATACTATTGCGGTAACAGGAACGAATGGTAAAACCACATCAAAAGATATGATATATCATATCTTAAGTAAATCAGGCCATCGCGTATGTAAAACTCAAGGTAATTTTAATACATCTATTGGAGTTCCTTTGAGCATATTTTCTTTTTCAGATAATGTAGATTATTATGTACTAGAACTTGGAGCAAATCAAGTTGGAGATATCAAAAATTTGTCATCAATAATTAAGCCAAACTGCGCTATTGTCACCAATATATCTGATGCTCATTTAGAAGGATTTGGTTCTCTAGATAATATTATTAAAGAAAAAACATCTATCTTTGATCATTCAGATATAGGATTTTATAGATCACAGATTAATATTGATTATTCAAACCCTAAAATCAAATTATTATCAGATAGTTTAGAAAATTTTCATTATCCAGAAAAGCTCAATCTAATGTTTGATAAAAACAGAACTTTACTTGAAAATGCTTTCACGGTATATCACACTTGTAATGCTATCATAGATATATCTATTGATGATTTCTTTGCATTAATTGAGGACTTTTCTTTGCCAAAAGGTAGAGGACAAGTATATCTTCTAGATAATAACATAAAAATGATTGATGATACATATAATGCAAATCCTGAATCTGTTAAAGCAGCAATTGACAATCTTGTAAAGTATGACAATAAAGGAAGAAAAATATTTGTTTTTGGAGATATGAAAGAGCTTGGTATTGATGAGGCAAGGTTTCACAAAGAGATTGGTGAGTATTGTTCAGAAAAAATTGATATTATAATGTGTTATGGTGATTTAGCAAAAAATACTATTAATCATAGTAACAAAATTCCAATACAACTACATTTTGATACGAAAGAAAGCTTATCCAAGAAGCTTTGCAGCGAGATTCAAAAAAATGATGTAATTTTATTAAAAGGTTCTCGCAGCATGAAATTAGATTTGATAATAAAAGATATTATAAATTATGTTAAATGAAATATTAGAGCCATTTAAAGATTACTTTAGTTTTTTAAATCTATTTGAGTATATCACATTTAGAGCAGGTGCAAGTGCAATACTTTCTCTATTAATCAGTTTTATTTTTGGCCCAGTTGTTGTTAGAAAGTTAACAGAATTACAAATTGGAGAATCCATTGGAGACCATGGTCCAAAAAGTCATAACAAGAAACAGGGTACACCGACTATGGGTGGAGTGCTCATTATTCTTGCAACAATTATACCTACTTTATTGTTTGCAGATATGAGTAATCTATTTATAAGGATTATTTGTTTTTCAATGGTGTGGATGGGTTGTATTGGTTTCTATGATGATTATTTAAAATCTATTAAGAAAAGAAAGGGTGGACTAAAAGGAAGATATAAATTAATTGCACAGTCAATGTTAGGTATAGTAATCTCTTTTCTTATTATCCAATCAAATATATATGGAGAATATACTCTATCCACTTTTGTACCATTCTTAAAAAACGCATCAATCAATTTTTATTATCCTTTAATTTATACATCCTTTGTAATTCTTGTTGTTTCAGCAACATCAAATGCTGTCAATCTTACTGATGGTCTTGATGGGCTAGCTGCAGGATTGCTTGCAATTTCTATTATTGTATTTGGAGTTATTTCATATATATCTGGTAGAGTTGATTTCTCTGATTATCTAAATATTGCCTACATCCCACTTGCAAGTGAGTTAACAATATTTGCTGCTGCATTTTTTGGTGGATGCTTAGGGTTTTTATGGTTTAATGCAAAGCCAGCATTAATTTTTATGGGAGATGTAGGATCTCTTTCAAGTGGAGCAGCGCTAGGAACATTAGCAATTCTATTGAAAAAAGAAGTACTCCTAATCATTGTTGGTGGAGTGTTCGTTATTGAGACATTATCAGTAATTTTACAAGTACTGTATCATCGATGGACAAAGAAGAAGTATGGCACTCCAAGAAAGTTATTTTTAATGGCACCAATCCACCATCATTTTGAACTTAAAGGATGGCCTGAATCAAGAGTGGTAGTACGATTTTGGCTTATTGGAATCTTATTTGCACTACTATCTCTTACAACATTTAAAATTAGATAGAAATGAGAAGAAAAACTGTCACTGTAAATGTTGGTATTGTTAATATCGGAAGTAATCATTCTATCAAAACTCAATCTATGACAACAGCATCAACGCTTGATACTAACGCTAGCGTAGAAGAGGCTATTAGAATTATTGATGCGGGAGGGGAGCTTGTACGATTTACAGCTCCAAATACTAAAGAAGCTGAAAATTTAGAAAATATTAAATCTGCCATAAGAAAAAAAGGATATGACACACCTTTTATTGCTGATATACATTTTGTTCCTAAAGCTGCACTGACTGCTGCAAAAATTGTTGAAAAAGTTCGAATCAATCCAGGAAATTATGTCGATACAAAAAGATTTAAGATTATTGAGTATGATGATGCAACTTATAATAAAGAAGTAAAAAGAATAGAAGAAAAATTTGTACCCCTTATTGATGTTTGTAAAGAAAATAATACAGCAATGAGAATCGGTACTAATCATGGCTCTCTTTCTGATAGAATTATGAATCGATTTGGAGATACTCCATTAGGTATGGTAGAATCCGCATTAGAATTCTTAAGAATTTGTAATAAGAATGACTTTGATCAAGTGGTGCTATCTATGAAGTCGAGTAATCCACTTATAATGATTCATGCTTATCGATTATTAGTACATAAAATGGAATTAGAAGATATGAATTTCCCCCTTCATCTTGGTGTGACAGAGGCTGGAGACGGTATTGATGGTAGAATTAAATCTGCATTAGGTATCGGTACATTGTTGTCTGAAGGTATAGGAGATACCATTAGGGTGTCGCTCACTGAAGATCCTGAATTTGAAATTCCTGTTGCAGATAAGATCTTGAAAAAGATTGATAGCTTAGATTCCAAATATCCAATCGACTATGATGACCCTAGATCAGTTTCATATCTGAAAAGATCTACCAATGGCTGCGCTAATATAGGAGCAAATAATGTTCCAGTAGTAATCTCAACTTCTGGTGAAGCCTTTGAAGACTGTTTACCTGATTATGTGTATATAGAACAGATTGCTAATATCCAAAGTGGTCAAAAATATATTCTTCCATATGATTTATGGGTTGATACTAAGCAGAGCAACCTGTTTCCTTTTTTTGATTCATTACAGTCTTATAGAAAAGCAAATACTCTATCAGATGAATTAAATTTTATACAATTAGATATGAGAAGGTTAACTAATACTATAGTCAGCTCAATGCCATCAAATGTTATTTTTGTATTAAATATCGACGGATATAATAGTTACGACATCAAAAAGAGTTTTAATTTTTTTGAAAAACATAATATTCTAAATCCAGTCATACTTAAGGGTGCATATGATTCCAAAGATTTTGAAGAAATTGTAGTAGAAAGTTCTATTGATTTCGGATCACTATTACTTGAAGGTTATGGTAATGGTTTATGGATAGAGTCTGAAAGCTATTCAGATAAGATTAATGAATTAAGTTTTTCAATACTTCAAAATACTAGGACAAGAATTTTTAAGACTGACTATATATCATGCCCTTCATGTGGAAGAACGAAGTTTAATTTACAGGAAACTACAGCTCTCGTTAAAAAGCATACTAGCCATCTTAAGGGTCTCAAAATATCAGTAATGGGATGTATTGTAAACGGACCTGGAGAAATGGCCGACGCAGACTATGGCTATGTAGGTTCAGGTATTGGGTTAATTTCTCTCTATAAAGGTCAGAATGTAGTTAAGAAAAATATTATCAGTGAAAATGCAGTAGATGAGTTAATCACTTTAATCAAAGATAATAACGATTGGATTGAACCAAAAATTTAAATTCGTGATTCCTTGACGAAGTTAAGTTTTATTAGTAATGTAGCCTCAGATACAAAAAACTATATAAAATGGAAGATATATACAAAATGATTTTAACTATGAATTTGATGCCACTCATCGTTGTGGTAATAGGAACATTCTTAGGTATTTTATTTAAAAAATACTTATTTAGTAAGCTAAAGAATTTGTCAGACAGTAGTTCATGGAAAGGTGATGATGTAGTGATTAATGCAATTGATTCTGTGATTGTTTTTTGGTTTTTTCTTGGCTCTCTTTCAGTCGCTTTTAATGATATAAATTTTGGAGATCCATATAATGGATATATGTCAAAAATAATAGTTTCTTTCTTAGTAATGTCAATGACTGTTACTGCCTCTAGGGTGTCATTAGGACTGCTTGATGTATGGTCTAAAAATAACACTTCTCTTCCATCTACGGGTATTTTTAAGGGCTTAATTAATGCTACTATTTTTTCACTAGGATTTTTATTTGTTTTACAATCATTTGGAATATCAATTACTCCACTCATCACTGCTTTAGGCGTTGGTGGTTTAGCTGTTTCTCTGGCTTTAAAAGACACTCTTTCAGACTTATTTGGTGGAATTAATATCATTTTAAGTAAGACAATGCAAGAAGGAGATTATGTAGAGCTCAGTAATGGATATCAAGGATATGTTAAGAATATTGGATGGAGATATACTACCATACAAGAAAGAGCAAATAATGTGATATCAATCCCAAATTCTGTTCTTTCTGGATCTGTATCAAAGAATTATACTTCTATGGATGCAGCTTTCAGAGTGCCAATACAGGTAGGAGTTTCTTATGATAGCGACTTAGATCATGTAGAAAAAGTATCTCTAGAAGTAGCAGGAAAGATTTATGAAGAACTAGACTGTGTCAGCAAAGATTATAAGCCAACAATTCGATTTAGAGAGTTTGCGGCCTCAAGTATTAACTTCTTTATTTATTTTCAAGGAAAGAAATTTGGAGATCATAATGTTATTTTGAATGCATTTATTAAAAAACTTCATAAGCGCTTTCAAGAAGAGAGTATCGAAATTCCATACCCTATTCGTACAGTAATACACAAAAATGAAGCTAAGAATTAAACCCTTTAACGATAAAGCAAAAGCTTTATATGAAGATCATTCACATTTCCATTCAGGGGATGCTGGATTAGATTTATTTGTAGTAGATGATCAAGTGATTCCTGGTAACTCTACGCAACCTATTCATTTACAGGTTGCCTGCGAAAATTTGGATAATAAGGCATATTATTTATTTCCTAGATCCAGTATATCAAAGACTCCTATTCGATTAGCTAATTCTATTGGATTAATCGATGGAGGCTATAGGGGAGAGCTTGTAGGAATGGTTGATAATATATATAGCGAAGATTATCATGTGAAAAGCGGAGAAAGATATTTTCAGTTAGTAGCTGTTGATAGTTCACCAATTGAATTTGAACTAGTAGAAGAGTTATCAGATTCCAGTAGAGGTGAAGGTGGTTTTGGTAGTACTGGAAAATAATTCCAGAGGATATCATTTTGATAAATAAAATTAGTTTGATATTCCTGAGGATTTATACTAAGATTCAACCGCAAAATTTTTAATAAAAATAAGTTAAATAACGGAGGAAAAATGGCTCTAAAAATTAAACCACTTGAAGATAGAGTTATTGTAGAAGCAATGGCTGCTGATGAAAAAACAGCTAGCGGAATTATTCTACCAGATACAGCACAAGAAAAACCTCAACAAGGAACTGTTCTTGTTGTTGGTAAAGGTAAATCTTGTGATTGCAGTTGTTGTAAAGACTGTGATTGCTGTAAGGGCGACAAATGTTGTTCAGATTCTATGTCTGTGAAAGCAGGAGATAAAGTTTTATACGGAAAATATTCAGGCACTGAAATCAATCATGAAGGGAAAGA
>JABHGE010000008.1:0-2135 GCA_018672235.1 Fidelibacterota bacterium
TTTAAAAAGCTATATAATCAGGGAATGATTCTTGGTGACGACGGATCTAAGATGAGCAAGTCAAAAGGAAATGTTATTAACCCTGAAGATATTATAGAAGAATATGGTGCTGACGCTATGAGGCTTTATGAAATGTTTATGGGACCATTAAACAAATCAAAACCATGGAATACAAAAGGATTACAAGGGTGTTATAGATTTGTTAATAAACTATGGTTTATTATTGTAGACGAAGAGGGAAGTTTGTCATCAAAGATAGGAGCAGAACATACCCCAGATAAAGAAACATTACATTTACATCATACTACGATAAAAAAAGTAGGAAATGATATTGAAAACCTACATTTCAATACAGCAGTTTCTCAATTGATGATTTATTGCAATCATTTACAGAAATGTGACAAAATTTCAACCGAACTAATTACAGATCTAGTAAAAATATCTGCACCATTCATACCGCATCTCTCAGAAGAGTTTTGGTCGTTGTTAGGTCATAATGAATCAATATCTGATGCACCATGGCCAGGATTCGATGAGGCTTTAACGCAAACAGATGAGGTGACAGTTGCAGTGCAGGTAAATGGTAAATTGAGAGCTAATATAAGCCTAGATGTCGATTCAGACGAAGAAACAGCCGTAAATGCTGCATTAGAGCTTGAAAAAGTACAAAATTACACGTCAGAAGGATCTATTGTTAAGACTATATATGTTCCAAATCGATTATTGAATTTTGTCGTTAAGTAAATCAATACCTTTTGTCATATAGAAAAAGGTTATTACCATCATTAGAATTATATACTTTTGAAAAGAAGCATGTAATGTTAAACCTATTAACGACTCTCTAGCTGATGGACCATATTCAATAAAAGCAAGATATCCGACTACCGACAAGGCAGAAACGAGTATTAAGATACTATAATCAATATAGTTTTCTCTGTAGAAGAAGTAGGAGTATAAGCCAAGTGTGATTCCTATAGCGCAAGTCATAGATATTGCAAAAAAAATATGAAGAGCATAAAGAGAGGGGATATTGACGGGTGTAATGACTACACCAAGAACACCAATACAGCTATATATTGCTGCAATTCTTGCGATAAATGTAAGTAAGCCAAAGTTTGTTTTAAACTGTGAAATACCTAAAAAAAGAAATCTGGTTAGCGACCCAAGTAAAACTAAAGTACCGGTTGAAAAAATAGCAAATGACATTAAATTTCTTTCTCCAGAAAGACTAATTGTTCTACCTAGATCACTTATAAAATTTCTAAAGAAATTATATTTATCTGTAGTTGAGTCCAGAAGATGACCACCTTGATAGAATGGCATAGCAGCAAAAATACAAATTGTATAAAAAATAAGATATTGCCTGGTTTTATTTGTTATTGAACTCACGGGCTAAATATAAAGAATGAATGAAAAAAATAACAATACAATAAGTTTAATTCTCAAGCAGGTCAGTTCCTTTAGACATTACCCAAATTGTTCCAATCAGACTAAGCACTGAAATTTTTTGAAATGTCGCATGCATTGTTAATGCATTTATAGAATCCTTCGGTGAAGGACCAATCTCTAAGAACAAAATATAACCTAGAATTATTAATGAGCAGAAAAAAAGAGTATAAGTAATGTTTTTAAGGCCTTTATAGTAAAAAAGGTAACCATATATGCTTAATGTAATGAAAGCTCCATTAAAGACTGAATTAGCAAAGAAAATATGGAGAGAATATAACTCCGGTACATCTGCAGGGGTAAATATGACACCTAAAAGGCTAATTGAACCAAAAACAGCAGATAGTTTTGCTAGCAAACTAATTACCGGCTTATCATTTTTAAATGAATTTGCAGCCTTGACTAGATAGATTAGTACAGCAAATAACTGAATAAACATTCCAATTGAGAAAAGAACAATAGATATTGTATTATCATCACCGGAATGACTTGTTGTTCGTCCTAGATCACTTATAAAATTTTGAAAGAAGTTGTAATAGGGGGCTTGCTTATTAACATAATTTCCACCACCATAAAAGAATGCTGCTAGAGTTAGTAGTATGATGTAGGAGAGTAGTAGTCTCCTTGTATTTTTACCTAGTGTATTTTTCATATTCCCCCAATTATACATAATATATATTATGCGTAAA
>JABHGE010000009.1:0-10472 GCA_018672235.1 Fidelibacterota bacterium
GTAAATGGCGTAGTAAATACAGCATCTCCAGGTCCTATACCCCATGCCATAAGAGGGATTAACAATGCATCTGTCCCAGATGAACATGAAATCGCATGTTTTACTCCACAGTAATCTGCTAATTTTTCTTCTAATTCATGCACTTCTGGCCCCATGATATAGGCACCATGATCTAGAATAGCATTTAATCTTTTCTCAAGAGGCTGCCGAATACGTTTTTGTTGTGTTTTTAGGTCTAAAAATTTCATAATAGTAGGTTTAAAATTACCACAATTATTGCCTGAAAGATAAAAAAATAATTATCCTAGATTTTTTACAATAATAGCATAAAAAATTAGAGAGTTTTATTGATAGTATAATTAATGGTTGCGGTTGTTCAATAAATGGGCCAAATTTGCGGAGAGTACATAGCTTGTACTTTTAAGTTAATATATTAATATATGAAGATAACCGAGAAAAAGGAGTTAACTATGAATCGAACGATTCTTGGTGCGCTATTTGGAATTGTAATGATTTCTAGCGCTCTCTTTGGTCAAGGCACCGTATCTGGGTCTGTTACAGACGCAGACGGAAATGCTTTGCCAGGAGCAAATGTTGTGGTTGAAGGAACTGCATTGGGTGCAGCTGCTACGTTAAGTGGTGCTTACTCAGTAAGTGTTCCTAATGGTACATACACAGTAACCGCTAGTGTAGTGGGTTATACATCAGAAAGTGCAACTGTAAAGGTTTCAGATTCTAACGCGTCTGCAAGCTTTTCATTAGCATCATCTTCCGTCGCGTTAGGCGGAGTTGAAGTACTAGCTGACCGTGTAGACAATACCTCAGCAATCCCTTATGATGACTATACCAAAGCTGATATTGATTTCAGATTAGGTGGTCGAGGATTGCCAAAAGCCTTATCAACCCTACCAAACGTTTACGTTGAAAATGGTGGTGGTTGGGATGATGAAAATGTATACGTTCGTGGTTTTGACGATCGTTATACATCTTATCTGATTAACGGGATCCCTATGAATGACATGGAAAATGGAAATTTATACTTCTCTAACTGGAGTGTATTAGCTGATGTTGCATCAGTAGTACAAGTTCAAAGAGGAGCAGGATCTGTTAATTTAGCAACACCTAGTTTAGGTGGTGTGGTAAACTTTATGAGTATGCCAGCATCTTCTGAAGCAAGTGTTGTAGTAAAACAAGAAGCAGGACAACATGCTTATTCAAAAACCGCTGTTCAAATTAACACTGGTTTAATGATGGATGGCAAGCTTGCAATGGTAGCATCAGCGTCTAAAAGAACTGCTGACAAACTATTTGCAAAAGGTACCTACACAGAGGCATGGTCATATTATTTCAATACGTCCTACTCATTTAATGCAGATAACCGTCTTGAATTTGTTGCACTTGGATCACCTCAAATTCATGGTCAAAATTTTTGGAACAATCGCGTTTCAAACTACAGCCATGAACTAGCCCGCGATATGGGTGTTGCTGAGGAAGATCTAAGAACTGAATACGGAATGGATTGGAATCCAAGAGCAGATGATCTTGAAACACCTTTTACAGGTAAAAAAGCTACTGCTAGTTGGCTACCATTTGATGGCTGGAACAATCGTTCAGCTGACATGTATTCAAGTACATTAATTAATGAAAGAGAAAACTACTTTCACAAACCAATTGTACAATTAAACTCATACAACAAGCTAAATGATACAATGTCTTTAGCTAGTTCACTTTACTACTCAGGTGGTGAAGGTGGTGGTTCCGGATCTGCGGGTTCTATAAGATGGAAATCTGACGGTTCAGGACGTGATTATGATGAGACTATTCGTCGTAACAGATTGGACTTTGTTGATGGTTACGGCTATCAATCTCGAGGTATCCTAAGAGGAAGTAGAAATAATCAAGCAACTTTCGGTGTAGTTTCTAAACTAGACATGAAAATAGATGACATGTGGTCAGCTACTTTTGGTGTGGATCTAAGAACTGCAGAAGTTGAGCACTACCGTGAAGTTTACAACCTATTAGGTGGTGACTTCTACCTGAATTCATCGAATCCAAACTGGAATGCAGATGAACAAAGAAGAGGTCTTGGCGATAAAGTGTTTTATGATAACACTAATACTATCGACTGGATGGGTGGTTACGCTCAAGCAAATTATAACGATGGAATGGGAACAACTGGTTTCGCGATGTTTGGTGCTACTACAGCTAGCTATACAGCTGAAAACCACTTTTCAATTGAAGAAGAAAAAATCGAAGCAGATGCTGAGATGGGCTATCAAATGAAAGTTGGTGGAAGTAAAGCATTAAACGATACATGGCAGTTGTTTGGTAACATGAGTTACTCAGCAATGACACCATCGCTTGATAAATTAATAGATGATGTAAATTATCAACTAAACTCAGCCTTTGAAAATGAAAAAGCTACTTGGGTAGACTTTGGTACCAGATTTAAATCAGCTAACGGCCAATGGGCTGGTAGTATGAATTACTACTGGGCACTATGGACTGACAGAAACCAAAGTGGTACTTCAGAAGCTTTAGATGGTACAGAGTCATTCTTTAGTATTGCGGGATTAAGCGAATTGCACCAAGGGTTAGAATACTCTATTGCATATCAACCAATTCCAGTATTAAGAATTGACATTAGAGGTCACGAAAGTGATTGGAGATTTACTGATGACTTGTCATACACTTACAATGAAATTGACGGAGACGCAAGCAGCGAAGAAACATTCGAACTTTATGTTAAAGACGTAATGATTTCAGGTGCTCCACAGTCACAAACCAATTTAATTGTAACTGGATTCTTTAACAGATTAAAAGTATCTGCTGAAGCACAGTCATTCTCTAAACAATACCCTAGATGGGGTTATGATGGTGCTATTCAGGACTTAGCATTCTTATTAGGTGAAGGTAATACTTTCTCTGAAGATGCTTATGTAACTGGTAACACAACTCTAGTGAACTTTAATAGTGCATACACAACAGAGCTTATGGGTAAAGATGTTACTTTCAACGCATCCGTATTCAACGCAACTGACGAACTTTATGTTGGTGACTTTGTTGACGCATATGATGGTTCTGGAGACGTTGCGAACTTAAGAGTTCGTGTCGGTCAACCAAGATCATATAATATTGGAGTGACTATTAACTATTAATCTTATTGTTATAGATTAGTATTAAATAAAAAACCCTTCAATTTTTTGAGGGGTTTTTTATTGGAGTTTTTTTTGGAGAGCACTTAACTCTTCGAGCAATGCTTTGTCTGGACTAGAATCGTCCTCTTCTAATCTGCGAATCTTGTCTCTCAATAGTGCAATTTCTTTTTTGATAGGCTGACGTTCTAGAGTATTAATACAATCACTTAAAATAACAGTCTGATATGCTTTATCTGGCGCTTCTATTGCTAGTGAAGCAATGAGATTACGTTGCTCTGGCGAACCGCCTATTAACTCAAGAATCTGACCTGGATTATAATCTTTATCACTATTGTCGATTAACACCTTTAAAACGTTATAAAGCAGTTTATTACTAAATAATGCTAAAGGCATTCCTGTGGCAAGTGTTGGGGAATGTAAGGCCAACTTAATTAACTCTAACTGTGCTTTATCTTCAGATGAATTATAATGGGTTATTTCTGTAGGACTCACCTCTTCTTTATGAGAGCTCTTATATCTTTTTTGCTTAAGATTACTAAAACGTTCAAATACTTCGGCCTCTACAACACCTAACTGATTCGCGAGCTTACGAACCAAATCATTGCGAATCATTACATCTGGTACTAATTGTATCTCACCAATACATTCATTCAAAAATTTTGATTGGTCTGCAGCCCCTTGATTTAAGATCTCTTTTTGGGTAATAATAAAACTAATGGGATGTGCTGCAGTTTTAATTAAGGTTCTAAAATCTTCTTTTGTAGTATTATCTTTTTTGAAAAAATCATCTGGATCATCACCGTTTCCTAGATGTAATACTCTTGTTTCAATACCATTTTGTAATAATACATAACTTGTACGTATAGCTGCATTAATACCGGCGCTATCTGAATCATAGCACAAGATTACTCTATTGGTATATTTTTTTAAGGCAATGGCATGTTTACTAGAGAATGCTGTTCCAGATGTAGCAAGCACATTATCAAATCCTTGCTCTACAAGACGTAAAAAATCTGTCTGCCCTTCTACTAAAATAGCAAAATTTTGTTTACGGATATTTGGTAATGTTTGATAGGACCCATAAAAAATTTTACTCTTTTCGAATAGTAATGTTTCAGGAGAATTCAAATATTTGACATCTTCTTTTTCTGATAAACTTCTTCCACTAAACCCAACCACTTTCCCTGACAAACTAAAAAAAGGGAACATAATGCGATTACGAAAGCGATCAATAAGTGGTCCTTTTTTTGATTCAGAAAACAACCCAGATTTTTTCAAAATATCATTTTCAAATTTATCTTTTAATTCTTTTACAAGGCTATCCCAGCTATCTGATGCAAATCCAATTCTAAACTTGTTAATAATATTGTCATCAAAATTTCTTTCTATTAAATATTTTTTTGCTTTACTTCCAGATGTAGCCTTTAGACTATTTTCAAAATATATACATGCTAATTCATGTATTTCATACAATTGATCATAGAGATTGTTTTGTTCTTTATTGCCCAACTCAGTAATTTCAATACCATACTTTTCAGCTAAAGAGCGTACAGCTTCCGGAAAGCTAATTTTTTCATATTCTATTAAAAATTGTACAGCATTACCTCCTTGGGCAGACCCAAAATCATACCACATATTTTTATCCGGTGCTACACTAAATGAAGGCTTAGTTTCTGATCTAAAAGGACTTAACCCAAAATAGTTTTGGCCTCTTTTTTTTAAATCTACGTATTGAGAAATGACATCTAAAATATCTACTTCTTCTAAAACGCGATTAATAGTTTCTTGTGCTATTCTTCTCATATGGGCATCGAACTCGACATTGATTTACTAATATAATCTTTCATAGGCTCGAGTAAAACAAGAATTTGTGATTCACTATAAAGAACATCATATATTTTACTTGATACAAATGTATCAAAAAACCAAATAAAGATAGTTAACAGTAATATTGTTTTTAATCCTCCAAATAAGAACCCAAATACTTTATCTATTAATGTAAAAGAATTTGATCCACGAAATAAAAATAGCAATACACTGGTAATGAATCTAGAAATTATAATAGAAAAAAAGAAAATGATAACACCGGAAATAAGGAGGGTCCATCCTGTTCCTATTGTTAAAAATGATGATAAAAATATTGTTAAATCAATATAAAACGCTAAAGCAAAGAATATCCCTACTCCAATATCAATAAATTCAAATACAGCATCAAAAAATCCTTTTTTAATACCTAGAATAGCATTAAAAAATATTAATAAACAAAAAAGAATATCAATTACCATATTATGATAATAATTCTTTTAAGATATTTTGTGCAACCCCTCCATCAATTTTACCTGCACCTTGCTTCATAACCTGTGGCATTACTTTACCAAAATCTGCCATACTAGAAGCTCCTGTTGTTTCAATCACAGAGCCTATAATAGATCTGACTTCATCTTCTGTCATCATAGACGGTAAATAACCTTCTACAATATTCAACTCTAATGTTTCCTGTTCAACAAGATCGCTTCTTTCTCCTTGGGTATATAGCTTGATAGATTCTTTGTGCTGTTTAGCAGTAGTCTGCAATACCTTCATGACCTCGCTGTCTTCTAATGGCTTGCCTATTGCAATAGACTTATTCTTACATTTAGAAATTAAAATACGTAACACACCCACCTTTGCTTTATCTTGATTTCTTAATGCATCTTTTAAATCATTTTCTATTTGATGTAACATAAATTTATTTTCCTTCATTAATAGTTTTCATGGCCAACAATAATTGATCTTGATTGGACTCAAATCCAATAAATCGTCTACCTCTTCTCTTGGCTACTGATCCAACACTACCAATACCCATAAATGGATCTAATACCCAATTCAACTTGAAACTGCTTGCCTTTAAAATCCTATGAATAATTTCATCGTAGTCTAAATGAAACCATAAATTATCTTTAATTTCTTCTGGATTAGGGCTGTTTATATTTTTACCATTCACAATATAATTTTGGTTAAACACATAGTCATTAGTTTTGGTAGCAAACCAAATATCAGATACTGTATTTTTCCACTGAGATAAACCTTCTTGTTCGGACTTTCTTTCCGATGTAATTCTGGACTGAATGCTAAATTTTTTATCTAGTATTGAATGGTACATTGAAGAAGATTGCCATGGACAAATAATATAAATTGACCCATTGGGACTTAATACTCTCTTAGATTCTTCTAGCCATCCATCCACCCAATCTATATAATTTGTAAAGGTAGGACTTTTACCGGACAAGCTATCATTTTTGGGTTGTAATGTAGGTTCTGTAACAATTAAATCGATAGATTCATCAGGAATATTAGCTAACCCATCAATAGGGTCAGATAAAAATAAGCCTTCACGAAGCTTATCTCCCCCTATCATATCTTCGTTTGTTTTAATAGCAGGCAAATAACGATTTAAGTCTTTTACTGTAAGTATTTCGTTTTGCATGATACCTATAATTTAGTCTTATAAAGTTAATTTAAAAATTGTAAGTTTATTATCTTGATACAGTCACATAAAATCAAAATTGCCTTGAGCGCCTTACCAAAAAATGATTGGTGGGGTTCTGGTATCGTTGCGTATCAAGATAATGATATGATGGTAGATGGAGCACGACCTAATCAATCTGTATTGGAACATGAATATAGCGAGTTAGTAACACTCATTGAACATGTAGGCCTAGAAACAGTTACAGTCCCATTTTCAGATACATTAGAAAAAGAAAAAAAATTTGATTTTATCTTTATGAGAGATCATTTTTTGTGTAACAAAAATAAAGAGATTGTTATGTGCAATATGCGTCTTGACGAGCGCTTAATTGAAGGAAAATTTGTTATAGAAACAATGCAAAAACTTGGTTACACCATTCATTATTTGCCAACAAAAGAATGTTTAGCAGAAGGCGGAGAATTTTTTTATCTACCTAAAGAAAATATTTTATTAGCAGGTCTGTGTCGTAATAATCTTAAGGGGGCTGAATCAATGGCAGAATTAATGGGAGTAGACCAATTACATATAATAGAGTCGAATGGGTATCATCTCGATACAGCAATTTGTCCTATATTCAATAATGAATATGATTGTATAGGTATCAATTGTGCTAAAGAGGTGTTTAATCAAAAAAATTATAACATTTTAAAAGATATGTGTAAAAAGTATAATTGGGAATTATTAGCTATTGAAAATCAAGATATGAAAAAATCTTTAGTAGCAAGATCGGCAATGAATTGTTTAACATTACCTGGATTATTGATAGGTACAAGTCAGATTAGAGATACAAGAGTGAAAGATTTCTCGGAACAAAATAATATTGAAATGCACGTGTCTTGTGTGTCGCAGTTTAATTTAAGTGGCGGATCAATACACTGTCTTACAAACGAACTATTTTAATCATTTTCTTTAAAATATGTTTTCCTTGTGTATCCATCTAATGATGCCCACAAATACAGAGTAGCAATACTTCTGTAGGGAGCCCATCTCTTTGCAATCAATTCAATCTTATCCATACTGTCGACATTATATAAGTTTTTAATAACTTTAATTATTGCAAGATCTCCCCTTGGAAATATATTTAAATCACATTTTGAAAAAATTAAAAACATGTCAATTGTCCAGGGACCTATTCCTTTTAAATTAATTAATAGTGACCTTATTAGACTGCTTTCCTCAATTGAATAAAGATTATTAATCATCTCTAAATTTTCTTGAAGAAATAAATTCTCTATATATGACTTTTTTTGTTTTGAAAGTCCTATTTTTTTCCAATCTTTCTCAGTCCAATGAAAATTCTCTTTAAGATTTTTTCCACTACTAAATTCTAAAAATCTATTATGAATAGTATTGCCAGCTTTTGTAGAAATTTGTTGAAAAATTATGTGTCTAATTAAGTCTCCTAAATAATCGTTCGACTTCTCTAGCTCAGGTTTAGGACAATTTTTAATAAGTTTTTTTAATATTAAATCTTTATTTGAAAGAATTGTTAATTGATCAGTTTTGATAATCATAAATATTATTTATTTTTAAAAAATTCCCAAATCAATCGTGAAGTATCTACGTCATGACCCCATTCTTTCTTAAACCATGTATGACCTTCGTTTTCCATAGTATATAGAATTACTTCTCTATTTCCATTACAATCATACGAAGTCAATTGTGTTGATAAAACTCCATCCCCGTTAAAATCTGGAATTGTAACTTCTGAGTTGTTTTGACACTCATTGTGATTTGCCCATAACGAATGGACATTTTCTACATTTATACTCCAAGAATTTCCATTGTAAGGTACAACTGTATCAGCTGTGCCATGAAAATGAATAATGCTTTTCTGATTTGGTGGAACACAATTGTAATATGCAGCCATTGATCCAGTCACTGACCCAATACTATTTATTTCTTCTAATTCACATGCTAGCCTATAGCTCATAAATCCACCTAAAGACATTCCAGTAGAAAAAATCTTATCATTAGCGATATTATAGTTTCCTTTAAAGTACTTTATCAATGCAGCAAATAATCCTACATCGTCTACATCATTGAAGGTGGAGACTACATTTACATTCCAACCAGTAGTATTAGTGATATCAGTTACTCCTTGCACATATACTACTATAAAATTTTCTTCATCTGCAATACTATCAAATCCAGAATAATTTCGTATAATAGGCGCTTCGCCTGTATATCCATGCAATACAAATAGTAATGGGATTGGTCCATTATTTGGGTCATAGTTAGGGGGAGTATGAACAATAAAGCTGCGAGTATAATTACCAAATACTGTAGAAAAAGATGCTGTATCATCATTATAATAAGAAATTAACTCGACAACAAGATCTGGGATAGAGCCATCTCCGCCATTATCACCATTGCCAGTATTACCACCATTACCAGTATTAGGATCTATCACTCCGCTAGATGATACTATCTTAGAGCCTGTATCAGATCCACATGCAATAATTAAAAAAAGGAATAAAATTTTAGCTAATTTTTGCATTTTCTCTTATTTCTTTTACTAAAAATGTAATTGAAGATTTTAATTTATCTAAAGAATCATTATTCTCCAGAATATAATCTACATAATCTTTCTTTTTATCATCATCCCATTGTAAGTCCATACGCTCTTTAATGGATTCTTCTGATAGATTGCCTCTAGATAATGCGCGTTGAATACGTTTAGCTTCTGAGCTAATTAATAATATAATATATGCTCCAGATTCATGATAATATTTATATGAACCACCCTCAATAATAAGTGCTGCATCAACAACAAAAATGGGGTATTTTTTTTCATGACCAATGCTTTCAATTCTTTTTAAAAGCTCTGCATTTACAGCAGGATGTAGAATAGCATTTAATTTTTTTTGATTATCTTCATTTTTAAAGACAACCTTACTCATAGACAGAGGATCTGTATCTTGTAAATCAGGAAAGGTGTGGAGAATTTTTTCTGATATTTCCTTATTGAGTAAAAGGCGTTTTGCTTCTTTGTCTGCATCAAAAACATATGCATCATGCTCTTGTTGAAAAATTTTAGATACGGTGCTTTTACCAGAAGCGATTCCCCCAGTTATTCCAACAATAATCATTATTGAATCTGTTTTAGAATCCGCTGTGTTACTTGATCAATAGAGCCATCTCCATCAATCTGAATAATATTATTCTTATAAAAATTAACCAATGGGGCTGTCAATTTTGCATAGACTTTCTGGCGCTTAGTAATTACTTCTTCAGTATCGTCTGCACGACCAGAACTTTGAGCTCTTTCGATTAATCTGTTAATTAAGATCTGTTCTTCTACGTGGATATTTAATACATGATCTATTTTTGAATCCAGATTTTCAAAGATTATATTTAATCCTTCCGCTTGTGGAATTGTTCTGGGAAATCCATCAAGAATAATGCCTGAATCTTTTAATGATATCAAAGTACTATCCATTATAGATAATAAGACGTTATCTGGTACTAAATTTCCTCTATTCATATAAGACTGTGCTTCTAGTCCAATAGCTGTTTTTTTCTTTATTTCTCTTCTTAAAATATCGCCAGTTGATAAATGTATAAGATTATATTTTTCTGCAAGAATTTTAGCCTGCGTCCCTTTTCCTGCCCCAGGTGGGCCCATTATTAGAAGTTTCATCTTGTTTATTGCATTGCTTTTGGCTGTTCAAAAATAGCCTGCATTGTCATTGCAAGTTTGGTGGGATTTTTTCTATATTTTTTTTGAATTAACTCAAGTGGTTTCTTTTTCTTGGCTTGCACTTTTTTGACTTTACGATTTAATCGTGAGGACATACTATCTA
>JABHGE010000010.1:0-29852 GCA_018672235.1 Fidelibacterota bacterium
AAAAAATAACATACCAAATGTTATATACTATAAATATCCTATCCATTTAATGAAAGGATTTCATTATTTGGGTTATAAAGATGGAGATTTTCCTATTTCAGAAAATTTATCACAAACAATTGTTAGTTTACCAATGCATCCTTATCTTACGAAAATGGATATTGATTTAATCATAAAAACATTAAAAAATAATGAGTAAAAAAATACTAATCACAGGTGGTGCGGGATTTATTGCTCATCATGTAGTTGATAAAATTTTATCTACAACAGATTGGGAGATTATCACACTAGATCGATTAGATTTTAGCGGTAATCTCAATAGGTTACATGAGGTAGTCAGTGCTTATCCTAAATCTGAACAAAAAAGAGTGAGAGTTATTCATCATGATTTAAAAGCAGAGCTTAATCCAGAGATTGCTGCCACCATAGGAAGAGTCGATTATATTAGTCATCTCGCAGCAGGATCGCATGTAGATCGATCAATTACTTATCCTTTAGAATTTGTAATGGATAATGTTGTAGGCACAGCACACATTTTAGATTATGCTAGAAAATTAGACCACTTAGAAAGATTTGCATATTTTAGTACCGATGAAGTATTTGGGCCAGCACCAAAGGGAATAAATTATAAAGAAAATGATCGATATAATTCCACAAACCCCTATTCAGCATCTAAGGCTGGCGCAGAAGAGTTAGTTGTTGCTTATGAGAATACATATGGATTGCCATCTTTTATTACTCATACCATGAATGTATTTGGAGAAAGACAAAGTCCTGAAAAATATATTCCCATGGTTATTAAAAAAGCAAGAGATGGAGAAGTAGTTACTGTTCATGCAAATGCAGAAAAAACAGTTGCAGGATCACGTCATTATATTCATGCTGAAGATGTAGCAGACGCATTATTATTTTTATATAACTACGATATTTCATCCATGCAGGCTGACGATACCGGAGCAAAGTGTCAAAAATTTAATATTGTTGGGAAAGACGAAATTGATAATTTAGCATTAGCACAATTCATAGCTCAAGCACAAAACAAAGATTTGAAGTATGAAATGGTAGATTTTCATTCACAAAGACCGGGGCACGATTTACGCTATGCGTTGGACGGTGAAAAAATGAAGAATATGGGATGGACGCCTCAATCTGCATATGAAAGATTAGAGCAAGTAGTAGATTGGACGCTACAGAACGATAGATGGCTTTCTTTATAGCAATATTGTTAATAAATATCTCATTTACCATGACAATAAGTAAGAAAATTAATTTTGCATACTATAATACATTTACTATTTGTTAATCTTTTTTTTAAAGGTAAGTTCTTCAAATGAAAAAAATCATAATAATTATCAGTTTCTTCTCAATAGCATTTTCACAAATTTCAATGAATGATATCAATGGGATGAATAATGCTCAGCTTGATCTAATTAAGGATCAACTTAAAACCCCTCAATCTGTATCTGATTTAGATACGGATATAGACATACAGACTGCAAAGCCATCTGTTGTCAATATTAGTGATTTAGAAAATGAGGTTATTGAAAAAACATCTCTTGATTCAGGAGAAGTAACTTTTTATAGTGAATTCTTTGGGTACGACTATTTTAATCGGAAAACTAATTTCTTTGATAATATTCCCGTACCTGCTAATTATACCATTGGACCCGGAGATGAAGTTATTATTTCAATTTGGGGTGAACATAATCTCCGTAAAAATTTTGTTATTAACAAGGCAGGCCTTATATATTATGATTCAATTGGATATATCAATATTTCTGGAAAAACAATATTGGAAGCCCAAACGTTGCTTATTACAAAATTATCATCAATTTATTCAACATTAAATGACGGTAGTGAATCAACAAATTTAATGATTGAGCTAGGAACTCTAAAATCAATTAATGTTTATTTTTCTGGAAACATTAAAGAGCCTGGTATACATCTTATTCATCCTTTTTCAGACATTTTCTTAGCAATAGTTCAGGCTGGAGGAGTGGACAAAAATGGTTCATTGAGAGATATACATCTCATTAGGGATAATAAAAAAATTGAATCAATAGATTTTTATTCATTCTTTAAAACGGGAAAATCTTCATTTAAGAATCTCAAATTAATTGATGGCGATACTATACATATTCCTTCTGCTATATCGACTGTAAAAGTAAATGGGCCATTCGAAACTAAAAAATTATATTTTGAAATGAAAAAAGGTGAGACTATAAATGACTTACTAGTATATACGGATGGTTTAAAGCATATTGCTAGCTCCTATTTCATTGTTGATACCACCTTACCAATTGCTGATCGTATTACTGACGATAATGCAAGAACAACATTTATTGTTAATTACAAAGATATTAATCTTAATCCTTTAAAAGATGGAGATATTATCTCTGTCAAGGATATTGGAGAGGTACAGTCTAGCGTTGAGATATTGGGTAGAGTTAAAATTAGAGGATACTTTGCTGTAAAAGATGCATCTTTAAAATCTATTCTTGATTTAGCCGGAGGATTTAATGACCCTATTTATAGAAAGTCAATTGATGATAATAAAATAGTAATTCTAAGACAAACTGAGGATCAATATTATGGTATAGAATTAGTGTCGTCATATGAAAATTCTGAAAACTTCTTGCTCGAAGCTAATGATAAGATTTTTGTTTATGAAAATTCGAAATATAATGAAAATAGCTTAGTTAGAATTGAGGGGGAAGTTTATAAAAGAGGCTCATTTCCACTTAAAGATAACATGACTTTAGGTGATTTAATAGAAGCCGGCGGTGGATACACTCCGAAAGCTTCTCAAGGAAATGTCCAAGTATTTATAGAAACTACAACTCTTGATAATAGCGGAAAAAGCACTACAGAAAAAGAGTTTATTTTTAATACAAGCCCTGATTTCTTATTAACAAAAAATACTGTAGTAAATGTATTACCTGACGTGAACTTAGTAAGAGTCATAGGTAATGTTTTTAGCCCTGGATTAATTGCTTATTCTGATGGTATGACAATGTCTAATGCTATAGAGTTAGCAGGTGGTTACAAAAAATATAGTATGAAAAAAAAGGTTTATGTAGAAAGAGCAAGCGGAAAAATAGTAAAAGCTAAGATTTTTAGAGGTAAAGGAAAAAGAGTTTTCCCAGGTGATACTGTATTTGTTCCAGTTAATCCAAACCCTTCAGATTTTGAAATAACTAGCTTTATTTCAGATATGTCAACAACCTTAGCAAATATTGCAGCTATACTTCTTATAGTCGATAATCAAAAAGATTGATTTTATGACTCTAATTCTTCTTCGTCATGGTCAGAGTGAGTGGAATTTAAAAAATCGTTTTACAGGCTGGAAAGATGTTTCTTTAACTCCTGTTGGCATTGAGGAAGCTACTTTTTCAGCTAATCAGCTTATTGAAAAAAAAATTAAAATTCATAGTGTGCATACATCTATTTTGAAAAGAGCAATAGAAACTACAGATATTGTAACTGACATTATCGGATTCCCCAAAGAAAATATTCAATATGATTGGCGTTTAAATGAAAGACACTATGGAGCATTGCAAGGACTAAATAAATCTGAAACCGCTAAAAAGTATGGTGAAGAGCAAGTACTTATATGGAGAAGAAGCTATGATATCGCACCTCCATTATTGGACGAAGAAGATATCAGACATCCAAAGTTTAACAAAAAATTTAAAACTATAAATCAAAAACTACCTGTAGGAGAAAGTTTAAAAAATGTAATTGAGAGATTGAATCCGTTTTGGGAGAAATATATCAATGATATTAAAAATAAAAAAGGCAGCCATTTAATAATTGCTCACAGTAATTCATTGAGAGCAATTATAAAAATGCTAGATAGGTTGTCTGATAAAGAAATTTTATCAGTAAATATTCCGACTGGAGTTCCTTTAGTATATCAGCTAGATCAAAAATTAAATGTTATAAGTAAAAATTATTTAATCACCGATGATGAACTAAAAATAAAACAAGCAGTAATTAAAAATCAAGGAAAAGCATAGTGAATTTAGATTTTTCAAATATAAATGTTCTACTAATTGGAGATCTTATGTTAGATCATTATATAATAGGTACATCAGTAAGGGTGTCACCAGAAGCTCCTGTACCTGTAGTACTTCCAAAGAATGAATACTCAATACCCGGAGGAGCAGGAAATGTAGCTATGAATTTAAGAGGAATGGGAGCAAATGTATCATGTATAGGATGTGTAGGCAATGATAGTTGGGGGAAAAAACTAATTTCGATTTTACAAAAAAATAACATAGATACACAATATATTGAAATAATCAATAGCCACCCAACTACTCTGAAGCAAAGGATTTATTCTGATGATAGGCAAGTAGCTAGGATAGATACAGAACAAGATAGAAATTGGGTCCCTAGTGTAAAAGTAGAAAAATTATATGATCATTATGATATTATAATATTGTCAGATTATAATAAAGGCGTTTTCTTTTCTCCTTGGTTTAAATCTAAAAAAAATAATGTAATATTAGATCCTAAGAAAAAGATTGATCATATATGGAGCAATGCAAATATTGTTACTCCCAATTTAAATGAACTCAAAATTGCATCTAAGCTCAATGTAGATAATGATAAGAAAGTTGTAGAAGCGTGTCGTAGTCTAATGAAAGAATTTAAAAATCTTCAATATATAGTTGCAAAAAAAAGTGAAAGAGGCATAACAATAGTTGGAAGAGATAGCTATGTAAAACATATATCTCCTTATGAAGTGAAAAGTCCAGATGTTACAGGTGCAGGTGATACAGTAATTGCTGTTATGAGCGTAGTATATGCTGAAACAAAAGATATTGAATTATCTGTGACAACTGCTAATATAGCAGCCTCGATTGTTGTGGGCCAGTCCGGTACAGCAACTATAAATATAAATAAAATTAAAAAATTAATTGAAAAAAGATAAAGGATATAAAATGAAATATATAGTGGTAGGTGGAGCTGGATTTATAGGAAGCAATTTAGTAAATCGGTTAGTTGATGAAGGCCATGAGGTGGTAGTCATAGACAATTTTTCTACAGGAAAAGAAGAAAATATTAATTCTAAATCGACGCTTTATAGAATTGATATAAGTGATACATCTAAAAGTGAAGAGTTAATTAGTATCATGAACAAAGCAGATTCAGTTTTTTTATTAGCAGCCAAAGCGCGCGTTCAACCTTCGATTGAAAATCCTATGGAGTATGAACAGAATAATACAATTGGAACATTAAATATCTTGAAATGTGCAACAGACGCGAATGTAAGGAGATTGGTATATAGCGCATCTTCTTCTGCATATGGAGATTCTGATATTTTACCATTAAAAGAATCTTTTCCTATAAATCCATTATCTCCTTATGGAGCACAGAAATATTATGGAGAAGTATTATCAAAAATGTTTGCCCATGTTTATGATATTGAAACAGTTTCGTTGAGATATTTTAATGTTTATGGAGAAAGACAGAATATTGCTGGAGCTTATGCTTTAGTCATGGGCATTTTTGCTCATCAGAGACTTAATGGGGAGCCAATGACAATTAGGGGAAATGGCGATCAAAGACGTGACTTTACATATGTTGGAGATGTAGTAAATGCTAATATTCTTGCATCACAATCTAAAAATGTTGGTAAGGGTGAGGTAATCAATATTGGAAATGGAGATAATAGATCTATCAACCAAATTGCCGATATGATAGGTGGAGAAAAGAAATATGTTGATCCTGTAGTTGAGCCTATGGAAACACTAGCAGATAATTCTTTAGCAAAAGAACTTTTAGGTTGGGAGCCAACACAAAAAATAGAAGATTGGGTACCAACTTATAAAAAAGAAATAGGACTATAAGGACTAAAAAATATGTGCGGTATTTGCGGATTTATTGATATAAATAATGATAGTGATCAAACTCCAATCATTCATGAAATGAACGATGCATTGACACATAGAGGTCCTGACGGCAGTGGTGTTTGGTGTAAAAAAGATATTGGACTCTATCTGGGACATAGAAGACTATCAATTTTAGATTTAAGCAATAATGCCTCCCAGCCATTTACTTCAAATTCAGGCAGATTTACAATGACCTACAATGGTGAAATATATAATTTCAATGAACTAAAAAATATAATAGATGTTGATCTTAAAAGCTCATCAGATACTGAGATACTAATTGAGGCCATAGAAAAAATTGGGCTTGATAATACTTTGAAAAAAATAAAAGGAATGTTTGCTTTTGCTATATGGGATAATAAGAAAAATGAATTGACGTTATGTCGAGATCGTATGGGAGAAAAACCGCTATACTACGGTCTTCAAAAAGGAATTCTATTTTTTTCATCAGAACTAAAAGCACTAACTAAACATCCAAGGTTCAATAGTGATATTGACTTAAGATCATTATCAAAATATTTTTCATATGGATATATACCAGCTCCTTATTCGATTTATAATAATATTTTTAAATTATTACCTGGGTCTTATTTTAAAATATCATATGAAGATTTATTGA
The DNA here is from genome assembly GCA_018672235.1 of Fidelibacterota bacterium. GTDB lineage: Bacteria > Fidelibacterota > Marinisomatia > Marinisomatales > Marinisomataceae > Marinisoma. The sequence goes on from JABHGE010000010.1 coordinate 6,520, forward strand.
AGAATAATTTTGAAAACATACAGCCTAAGCAATATTGGAGCTTTAGTTCAGCACATGATAAATTCAAGGATCTTTCAAAAAATTTAAATGAAAATGAAATTATTTCGAATCTAGATTCTTTATTGCAAGATTCAATAAAAATACAAATGATTTCAGACGTACCACTAGGTGTTTTTTTATCTGGAGGAATTGATTCTTCTTTAATCGCTTCAGTTATGCAATCACAATCTAGTCAGCCTATTAGAACATTTACCATTGGTTTTGATCAAAAAGAATTTAATGAAGCAATTTATGCAAAAAAAATTGCAGAATATTTGGGGACAAATCACTCAGAACTTTATATTTCTGAAAAAGATGCGTTAGATACAATTCCTAAAATACCTACTATATATAGCGAACCTTTTGCAGACTCTTCACAGATTCCCACTTATCTAGTATCAAAGCTCGCAAGAAAGAATGTAACTGTTAGTTTATCTGGAGATGGAGGAGATGAATTGTTTTATGGCTATAGCAGGTATAATTTTAGTATAGAAATATGGAGTAAATTAAAAAATATTCCTTTAGTGCTGAGAAAAGTTATATCTCATTTTATTTTTTTAACACCTAAGCCTGTTTTAGACATAACATTTTTTTGGATAAAGTATATTATTCGAAGCTACAATAATGATAAACAATCCATCGGTAGTTTATTAAAAAAGTCATATCAACTATTAAGATGCTCGTCAGATGAAAATCTGTATAGATATTTGATATTCAAATGGATAGAGCCACATAGTCTTGTATTAAATACAGAGAACAATTATGAAACATTTGGAGAAAAGCAAAATCTTAAATCTAGTAAAGAAGGAATAAAAAATCATATGATGTCGTATGATGCAATAAGTTATTTACCTGACGATATATTGGTGAAGGTTGACAGAGCAGCAATGGCTGTTAGCCTAGAAACACGCGTCCCGCTTCTTGATAAAGATATTGTGGAGTTTTCTATGAGTATTTCGTCTGATTTAAAGAGCAAAAATAACAAAAAATGGATACTTAAAAAAACATTAGAAAAATATTTGCCAAGTGATTTAATTGATAGACCAAAGATGGGTTTTGGAGTACCTTTAAAAAAATGGCTCACTAATGATTTGAAAGATTGGGCTTGTGAATTATTGGATGAAAGAAAATTGAAAAACCAAGGATATTTAAATCATCAAGATATAGCTCAAAAACTACAACAACATTTAGCAGGATCTCATGATTGGCATGCACACTTGTGGGAGGTTTTAGTTTTCCAGCAATGGTTGGAATCAAATAAATAATAGATTATTTTATAAATTATAATAATCGTATATTTTTTATAAGAAATGATTAAGAAACTAATCCATGAATCTATAGAGTCGCACCAGAAAACCACTGGTCTTATTGATAATTATTTAATAGAAAAGGTTAAATCCTCAAGTTCTTTAATTATAGAGGCTTTAAGAAATAGTAAAAAAGTCATGTGGTGCGGTAATGGAGGAAGTGCAGCTCAAGCAAATCATTTATCTGCTGAGTTAGTTGGAGGCATGTATACAAAAAAAATTGAACCTTTTGCATCAATATGTCTTAATTCTGATACGGCTTTTATTACAGCCTGGAGCAATGACGACAGTTTTGAAAATGTTTTTTTAAGACAGCTTCAATCGCTAGGATGTAAGGGAGACGTCTTGCTTGCATTATCTACTAGTGGAAATTCGAAAAATATTATTAATGCTGCTAGATATGCACTAGACAATGGTATTAAAGTAATTTCTTTAACAGGAGATAGCGGTGGAGTCATTAAAGAATTTTCAGATATTAATATTAACGTTCCAAGTAACGATACGCAGCGTATTCAAGAAATTCATATTCTGATAGGACATATTATTTGTGATATTATTGAGAATAATATTTAATTATCAATAATCCAATCTAGAGAAAATCCTAAGCCTCTTTCTCTTCCATCACTTACCAAAAATATACCATAATCAACAGTATCAAACAATTGTCTCTTAAGAACGATTTTTAATTTTATATCGTCTGAAATATTAATTCGCCTCGAAGATAATATTTTATAGGAGTTATTACTATTAGGAATTTTTCCTTCTATTCCTAGGTGCATAACTTCAGTAGGAACTATTGCAAGATTATTAATAAATGGATTACCAATTATGTAATCTTTATAACTCCAACCTAAGTTGTAAGTGGAATGGTTATAATATCCATCTCTTAAATAATCGTTATTTAAATCTTGATTCATAGTACTTAAGTATTCTATTAATATATTGGTATTTGTTAAGTAATTCTCTAGCTCTAAACCCCACAAACCATCAGTTTTATTAGCAAATCTAAGACCGCTTCTATCCTCAAAAAAGTGTTGATAGTATATTTTTAATAATTTATCGTTTTGTCTTTTTTGATAAGAAAAATCCCATATCCCTAAATGATTACCAAGCGCATTAGCATGCAGTGTATTTTCAATGAATGGTCCATCTGCGGATATGAATATTTTCAAGAAATCTTTAAATGAACTCCCTGTATATTCTCTGTCATCAATTGTTTTACCTCCCCAAATAGCTTCATGAGCTAATCCAATCTTAAATAACGAGTTAGACCCACTTTCAATTGTCATATATAAAAATTTTTCATGTAGCATGGGACGTTTTGTATAAGAAGTATTTTTGTCTAGTATTCCGTGGGATATTCCAAAGTCAAAATTAACTAAACTATTTTTTTTTATTTTATATGAAGAAACAAAACCAATTTTTGGTATGGCTTCAGCATTATTGCTAACTAGAATATGTCCAGAGCTGATACTGTCATTGAAATAATCACTATAGTCTCTATAGTATTTTCCAAAACGTAAATACGTATCTTTGGAAAAATTATATTTAATAAAAGACTCATTAAAGTGAATGTTTGAATCTATTACTAAAGTATTTACTTGGTATGTGATGTCCTTATTTTTTTTATACCATAAGAACCCGGTATTTATTTCGGATGGAATGATCCCAAAACTATTGTTCTTGATCCACCAGAAGTCCATATTTTGTGGGTTATTTATAATTTTGATTTTTAAATCATTAGCAAGGATATTGCTTGAAAATAGAAGTAGTACTAGAGTTGTACGGATTAAATAGGTGTTAATTTTTTTGTACTGGCTTGACATAGAATTTCCAATCCATTACTTCAATAGTTGCATGTTTTCTAATATCAAGTGATTGAAATTCTTGACCAGGTAAAACTCTTTTTTCGGTACCGTTAACTAGGATTCCCATTGGCATAATAAAATTATCATTAACATTATTCCACCTATAATAAAAGCTGGAATCTGTCTGGTAATATTCTAGTTCAGGTTGGTTGGGAGTGTAAAAATATTGTTCTGAAAAATATGAATAGTCACTACCAGTTTTTTCTTTAACTTTATCAAAAAAATCTTCTGTGCTAACATGACTTTTTGCATTTTCAACCATAAACTCTTTTAGTATTGTAAACCAAATAGTATCATCATTTATAGTACTTCTCAAGGTGTGCATTACCCAAGCGCCTTTCATATAAGTATCGCCATTTAAAGCCCAATAATTTTCATCTTCTGGACCTACGATAGGTATTTTATTTTGAATTCTTGATTTAATACTTTTTAAGTAATCAACACTTACTGGATAACTGTTAAACTTATCTTCAAAGTATAATGCTTCAGAATAGACTTGTAACCCTTCATGAATCCAAATGTGTGTTGGATCGATTGCTGTTACGCTATTACCAAACCATTCATGCCCACTCTCGTGTATAATCAGCGGATCAATTACTCCATACATTGCCCAGCTGCTGCTTCTAACCCCATTATAGATACTAAATCCGTTTCCATAGGTTACAGCCGACTGGTGTTCCATCCCTAAGTATGGAACTTCAATCAGTTTATATCCATCATCCCACCACTGATAGTCTCCAAAATATTTTTCATAAAAACGAATCACCTCTTTTGATTGCACAAAATAGTTTTGTGCAACTTCCTCATTATAGTCTAAAACATAATGATCCATATAGTGTGTTGTATTTTCTTTTATAAATGTATCTTGAACGGCAACATAGTTTCCAATTTGAACGGAGATGTTATAATTGTTAATCGGATTACTAACAAACCACTCGTAAGTAGTTTTATCATCTTCTTTTTCCACTACGCTTCTTAATTGGCCATTAGCAATGCTCACTAAATCAGACGGTACAGTAAAAGCCATTCTAACGCTATCCGGTTCTTCAGATATATGGTCTTTATTAGGCCACCAAATTCTTGCACCTTCCCCTTCACAAGAAACCGCTATCCAATCTCTATCATTCTTGTCTTTAGACCATGTGAATCCTCCTGCCCAAGGTGGATTGTCAGCGCTTTGAGGTGTTCCATTATAATGAACTGTGAAATCAAATAATGTATCTTTACCTATAGATTGATTAAAGACTACCATAACAGCATCTTCTTCTCGACTATATTCAACCAGACTATCTTGATAAATAATTTTTTTAATATTTAAATTTTTAGCTAAATCTACTTGCAGAGTATCAATATCATTGAGGGCCATCGCTTTAATAGTTACAAAACCATCGATTGATTTTTCTTCAATATCAAAGTCTATATTAATATCATAATATGTTACATCATATGAGCTGCGATATTCATTTAAAAATCCCATCAAATAATTATTGCGCGTTAATTCGGGAGTATCTGTCTGAGAGCCATGAGGTCTCAAATTGGCAATATTTCCATTGCAAGCAACTAGGAAAGCGCAGAATGTGAGTATACTATATTTTTTTTTCATAATAGGTGGTTGATTGAAACATATTTTTAGCAAAAATGATATAGTATAATAGAACACAAAATAAAAACCAAAGAACTATAGCGAACGCTTCTTTAATTGCAAATAGTATATAAGCGATAGCAAAATATACTATCCATTTTACCCAGTTAGGTTGGTTCCATAGCTTTAATAATAAATTCATCGTTCTGCAAAATAATACAATTTATTATAATAATCTAATGCTTCATCATAAATCGATTGATATTTTTTATCTAACTGACTTTGATTTGCTGAAAACTTCTGAAAATGGGTCGTGGTAATCACGTTATCATACCAATGCTTCCACCAAATACCATCCTGAGAATGATTTCCTTTCTGCCATTCCAACATAGAAATATCAAATTCTAAATTAATACTGCTGCACCACTGCGATAATATTTTTTCAGGATTGTTAAGTAAGATATTTGAGTCAATCACAATAAATTTTTTACCAATACTATCTAAATATCTCATGATATTATATTGCTGAGGATATCCGAGCTCGTCTACATGATTGAGAGTATTTTTTTTAATATAAGAATTTATTACATCCTTAGGATGGCGAATTAGAATACAGTTTTCAAAATTTTTAATCCAACCGATATTGTTCAAATCAATTAAGTGATGTGCCATATGTTTCTGATACCAATGTTCTTTATCATTAGGTATTTCAGATGTAAGACTTGTAACAACATTATCATATGTATTAGGGTAATATGCAATAATTTCTTTATACATTGGATGTTTTAATTGCTGCTCTCTAAGGTAATAAGCATAAAAGGGTTCATCTGAAACAAATGAATCGTTTCTAGATGACCAAGACCTCATTAGTGCGGTAGATATATTTCTTGGACCTGACCAACAAGCAATTCTCATACTAGCCTATATGGTCTTGAATTTCTTGATTGTATAACATTCTAATTTTATTAGCTAAAGAGTCAGAATTGGTTGATTCCAGTTTTCTGCCTTCTAATTGTGACACGGGAATAATACCTGCAAATGTACCTGTTACAAAAGCCTCGTTACAGTTTTTAATATTTTCGAATGTAAAATTAGTTTCAGAACATGCTATATTATTTTGATTACATACTAAAATAGCTTTTCCTCTTGTAATTCCATTTAAACAATATTTTCCAGTAGAAGTGAATACAGTATTATCCTTGATAAAAAATAAATTAGTGGAATTGCATGTACTAATATTTCCATTCATATCATTCATAATTCCTTCATCATATCCAAGTTTATTTGCCTCTATGCTTGCTAAAATACAATTCAGCTTGCTAAGAGTGTTATAATGGGGACTTAGTATGCTATCATTAGGCCTAATATTAGGGACTCTACCAATATTTAGACCTTCTATGTATGTCTTTGGATCTGTTTTTTTATATTCAGGAATAATCACCAGATTAATTGGTCCTACATTTGCATTAGGGTTTTGATATGGAGTAATTTTATCGCCCCTAGATACAATCAAACGAATGTGTATATTGTCATCCATTTTGTTTTTAAGTAATACTTTATTTATTTCATCAATTATATCTTTTCTAGAGTAAGGAATATCTAATGCAATACCTTTTGCACTTTTATATAATCTATCTAGATGATCTTCAATAAAAACTAGCTTTAATTTATGCAGACGAATACCTTCCCAAACACCATCTCCCAGCAAGAATCCGCTATCAAAAACAGAAATTTTTGCTTCACTTCTATGAAACAGTTCCCCATTAATATTAATAAAAATATCTTCATTTTTTGGATTCGCTATATAGGAATGACTACTCATTTGTGGGCCCACAGGGACTTGAACCCCGAACCTGCGGATTATGAGTCCGTTGCTCTAACCAATTGAGCTATGGGCCCTAAAAATTGTATTCTAATTTATACTTTATTTACAACAAAATTCTAAGTACTTTAACGCTAAGATAAATCTAATTAAATACTTTATAAAGGAAAAATTTTGTTACAACCGATTATCAAAAATGAAAAATTTAATCCTAAAAATTTAAGTATTTTCATTCTTTTTTATTATAAGAAATTTATTAGAATTGGTTTAATATTTTTATTTGTTGGCTTGGCATATTTTTTTATTAAGCCTTCAGTTTATAGCTCAAGGGTATCTTTCTATACTAACTATAATGAAGCTCCCCAAAGTTCTTTTCTAAGTATGTTGCCAGCTGGTATGTTAGGGGGAGGAATGGGATACACAAGCTTATCCTTTTCTATAGAAAATTATCTTAGTTCAGAAGATTTTTTATTAGAAATTGTTAATAGCGATTATGACATCGATGGAGCTAAAACTACCTTAACGAATCAGTGGGGCTCTGATTATGATAATTTTATTGTACTAAACCCAATGACTTTTGCTAAAAGAGTTAATTCTTATTTTAATTTTACTAACGGCTTATCAGATCAAGAGAAAAAAGAAACATATGCAGCAAGAATATTGAAGAATTCTCTATTGTTTTCAGAGGATAGAAGATCTCTACTAAACACAATTTCGATAAGTATTGAAGAAGATTCAGAATTAGGAATACAAATTGTATCTAATGTTTATGATTCAATTATCGCGTACTCCAGCAATGTAGTGAATACTAAAGCTGCTGAAAAAAAAGATTTTATTTCAAATAGGCTTGTTGCAATCCAAAAAAGTCTCACAATGTCTGAAGATGCAATGCTAAAGTTTTCTCAAGAAAATAAACAAATAGAAAATTCTCCATCATTAATTCTGGAAAGACAGAGACTCCAAAAAGATATTACCCTATATAATCAATTATATTTCACACTATCTGATCAACTTGAATTAGCTAAAATTAATGAAAAAGATAATACAACCTCATTTTTCTTATTAGATAAGCCAGTTACTAATAGATTAAAACCGGGAGGTGGTATTGTTTATACTTTAATATATTATTTTACAATATCTATAATTTTAAGTATGATATTTTATTTTTACCGTCATAGAAAGATACTGTTTCAATTATGATAATGTGGTTAACAGGTCAGCCAGGAAGTGGAAAAACAACGTTAGCAAACTCTATTATAGAAATTCTAGAATTAGAAAAATCAAATATTAAAATTATTAATCTTGATGGGGATGATCTAAGAGCTATTAATAAAAATAAAGATTACTCAAAAGAAGGAAGAATTAAAAATATATCTACAGCAATTTCAATCGTAAGATTTCTTGCTAACAAAGATTATATTTGTATTATATCTATTGTAGCTCCATACAGGTTTTTGAGAGATGAGCTTAAAGAAGAATTTTCATTTTTAGAAATATATCTGCACACTACTGAAATTAGAGGTAGAGAAAATTTCTTTGCTGAAGATTATGAAGTGCCAACAGATCCAAATACATTAACAATTGATACTGGAAAATTAACAGTTAAGGAAAGTACAGATGAAATACTCAATGTTTATAGGAAGATGGCAACCTTGGCATGATGGCCATAGATGGTTAATTAATCAAAGATTAAGTGAAGGTAAAAATGTTTTGATTTGCGTAAGAGAAGTGAGCAAAGACGATAAAAATCCTTATAATCCTATAGAAGTCAAAGCTAATGTTGAAAAAGAGCTGAAGGATTTAATTGCTGAAAATCGAGTTAAAGTTTTGATTATTCCAGATATTGAATCTATAAATTATGGAAGAGGTGTAGGATATGAAATTATCGAACATGTACCCCCAAAGAATATTGGTGAAATATCTGCTACAAAAATTAGAAAAGAAATTTTTAAAAAATAATACGGAGAATAACTTCAATGAATAAAGAATATTTAAAACCTAGAATTGGTATCATCGGAAAGGGATTTGTTGGTTCTGCCGTGGCGCATGGATTTTCACATGCCTGTGGATATAATGCAGAAGTCAAAATTTACGATAAAGACAAATCAAGATCTTTAAATTCCTTAGATGAAACAGTAAACGAGTCAGACTTCATTTTTATATCAGTCCCAACTCCTGCAAATTCGTCGGGTCAAATGGATCTAAGTATTGTAAAAAAAGCTCTTAATGATATTAGTCTTATCAATCAAAATGAATCAAATATCATTTTACTAAGATCAACAGTTACGCCAGGTACAACACAGCTATTGAAAGAAGAGTTCCCAAACTTAAGATTTGTATTTAATCCAGAATTTTTAACTGAAAGATCTGCTGTTTTTGATTTTATTAATCAAAGTAGAGTGATTCTTGGAGGTGAAAAAAAATATACTAATAAAGTTAAGGATTTATATAGGCATCGCTTTGGAATGCATCTTCCTGTTGTTGAAACTACATTTCAAACTGCTGAGTTAATAAAATATATGAACAATTTGTTTTTTGCCACAAAAGTTTCTTTTTTGAATGAAATGTATAGAATATCTAGTCAGGTAGATGCGAATTGGGAAGAAGCTATGGAAGGTTTTATTCTAGATGGAAGAATTGGGCATTCTCACCTTAATGTGCCCGGACCTGATGGTAAGCTTGGATTTGGAGGTAGCTGTTTTCCTAAAGATATCCAAGCCTTTATTACATTTGGAAAGCAAATGGGTATCAATATGAATGTTCTTGAGGGTGCTTGGAAAACTAATCTTGAAGTTAGACCAGAAAAGGACTGGGAGAAATTGAAAGGCAGAGCAGTTTCTGATCAAGAGTAAGATTTAAGATAAACTCTTTATCAAGAATGATGCTACAGACAAAAATATTTAATTTTTTATTAGCTACATTTTTATCATATATATTTATATATAGTATTCCTTGGCATGATTTTCATTATTTTCATGATTTTGAAGTATATAAAATTAGAGTTATGCAACTATTTAGTAATACTGATATTCAAGATGAATCTTTTGGTATTTTTTTACTCTTCAGTGAACTACTTTGGACCCAAATATTACAAATCCTACCAATATATTTTTATGATATTAGCGCTGGATTAACATTTATTTCTTTTACCACACTTATTGTATACATGTATTTCACAATTACTAGAGTTAATTTTGTATTATCATTTATATTGCTGTTTAATCCCATATTTATAGACTTGATTATCTCACAAGTCAGAATTGGTGTATCTTTCAGTTTATTATTAGTGGCATACTCTTTAAGAAAAACAATAATAATACCAATTATGTTAATAGTTTGCGCAACTCTTATTCATACGGCCACCCTTTTATTGCTTGCAATTTTTCTTGGATTATATTTTTTAAAGAGTTTTTTGAATGATAATAAAAAATATTTTAAAGGTGCCCTTATTTTACCCATGTTTATAATGTTATTCATCCAGGTTGCATTATTAACTATCTTTGATTTTTTTGGCGATGCCGAAAGATCTGTATACATCACCAATCCAATATATAGTTCAATTTTTTTTACAATTCCATGGTTTTTTTTTAGTTTCATGATTGCTATTTTACCTAAAAATTCTTTGATAGATGATAATATTGATTTTGTTGCATATGCTATTTGTATGGGATCCTTGTTTCTTTTTTCTAGTTTTTTTGAATTTTATGGTTCCAGGTTCGTTGCTGTTTCTTTCCCTCTTTTTATAATTTCTATTAATTGTTTATCTAATCAATTTAGATACCCAATGTTTGTAATATTATTTTTATATCAATTAACATACTTTAATTATTGGCTATGAGTTATTTACGTAAACAATATAATAAATGGACATCTTCAGATTATATAAAAGATATTTCAATGTTAATTGGGGGATCTTTCATATCGCAAGTAATTGTATTTCTATCCATACCTATTATTTCAAGGTTGTATTTACCTGAAGATTTTGGAGTTTATTCTACATTTATAACTATATCAGGGATATTTGGCCTAGTTTCTAACTTACTTTATGACAGAGCAATTATTTTACCTAAAAAAGATTATGATGTTTTTAATGTTTTTGTAACTGCAATTTTTTTCTCTTTTGTTACTTTTATAATAATTTTATCTGTAATACTATTTTTCAGACCGTTTTTAATCGACTATCTATTTTTTGGAAGTGTCTTATTGCTGTTTCTAATACCTCTAAGAGTGTTACAGTTAGGAATGTTTCAAGCAGCCGAACAAGTGAGCATAAGAAATAAAAAATTCAAATCAATAGCAATTATAAGATCTTCTAACTCATTTTTAACTTCATTATTTCAAATAAGTAGTAATTTGCTATACAACATTAATGGTGGTTTAATACTTGGTAAAATATTTTCTGATATAATTTCTACAACTTTTTTCATGTTTTCTAACCTTTCTTTTTTTTTAAAAAATATTAAAAAAATAAATCTTAATTCAATTCGTAGTGTTGCTAAAAAATATGTAGTATTTCCTAAGTTTCAGTTACCGTCAGTGTTTTCAAACACAGTTTCACAGTCATTACCAATAATATTTTTAACATCATTATTTTCTTTGGAAATAGCTGGGTTCTATGGAATGAGTATTAGGTTATTAAAGCAACCTACAGAACTTATTGGCGCATCTACGCAGAATGTTTTCTATCAAAAAGCTTCTAATTTGTACAATAAAAGAAAAAGTATATTAGCTCTATTTAAGATTACAACCATTAACCTCGCTAAAATTTATCTTTTACCGATGGTTATAATGATTTTATTCGCACCACAAATTTTCAAATTTTTTTTAGGTGGCGAGTGGGTTATTTCGGGTAAAATTTCTCAAATTTTAATTTTTTGGTGCTTTTTTTCTTTTATCAAACCTCCAGCAATGATGATGTTTAATATTTTAAATCTTCAAAAGATTCAATTTAGAATTGAATTTATACAATTATTTTCAAGGATTGCTGCTCTGGCAGTTGGTTATTTAATTTTTGAATCATACTTAACTTCTTTAGCCTTGTATGTTATAGTCGGTATATTTTTTGATATATACACAATATTTTTTATTTATAATTCTATTTTAAAAAATGAAAAAGTTTCAACTGTTAATCCTTCTCATAAAGTTATATTTATTATAAGTGGATTAGGACAGGGAGGAGCTGAGAGAGTTCTTTCTACTGTTGCGAATGAATGTGCAGAGCGAGGAATGGATGTGGAAATTATTTCAGGATATTCTAACCAGAGTGCTTATTCTTTAAGCAATAAAATTATAGTTCATTATCTTGGATTTAATAGACTTAAAAGTCAAAATTTAGTAAGTGTTTTTCTACCTTTGTGTAAAAGAATACTAAAGGTTAGGTATATTTTAAATAAAACAAAGCCAAATGTTTTAATATCTTTTGGCGATGCAACCAATGTTCAATCAATTATTTCAAATAAATTACTTAGATACAGTTCAGCTAAACAAATTATTTCCATTCGAAGTAATCCGGAAAAATTAAATTTTCTATCAAAGATAGCAACTAATATTTTCTATAGACTTAGCAATTTGTTAGTTGTACAAACACTCTTTGTAGAAGATTGGGCAAGAAAAAGATTTTCGAATCTAAAAGTCAAAATAATAAACAATCCTGTTGCTATTCCTTCAAAAATATATCCAGAAAAGACTATTGATTTTTTACATGTAGGCACTATTAAATTTGAAAAAAATCATAAAGACCTTATTAGGGCTTTTAGTATTATTTCTAATAAAATTGAGAAGTCTTCTAAATTATATCTTGTTGGTGGTATAGAAAGTAAAAGTTTAGATAATTCAATTAAAAACCTTATAAATAAATACAATATTAAGGATAGAGTTGTTTTTATGGGATCTCAAAAAAATGTTGATACCTTTTATGGAAAAAGTAAAATTTTTATTTTGCCATCTCTTTATGAAGGAATGTCAAATGCTCTTTTAGAGGCGATGAGTCATGGTTTGCCATCAATTACAACCGCATATAAAGGTTCTTCGGATATCATAAAAAGCGGCTATAATGGAATTATTGTTCCTAAAAGAGATGTTAAATCTTTAGCTGATGCAATGCTTGATTTATATCTTGATGAAAATAAAAGACTGCGTATTGGACAAAATGCAAAACAAACAATTGTTGATGATTTTAAACAAGATATAGTTGTAAGTAAGTGGATTAAAAGTATTAAAGAAGAATTATAGCAAATCTAATTCGTAAAGATTTATTAGTTTATCTATGCTATAGTTTTTCTCTACAAATTTTCTTCCTCTCTTTCCCATGGTTACAATTTCTTCAACTTCTAAATTAGAAAATTTATTTAAAGCAATTTTAATGCTAGAAGCACTCCTAGGCTCAAAAAGAAATCCATTATACCCATCCTTTATAAGCTCTTTGCATCCTGGAACATTTGAAGCAAGAACTGGAATTTCCATACTAAGAGCTTCAAGTATTACATTAGATAATCCCTCTCTGTATGAAGGAAGTATTAAGCAGTCTACTCCCCCCAATAAAGATTTCACATTATCTATATATCCCAAATATTTAATTGATTTATTTTCATCACATTTTTGAATAAAATTGTTAAAATCAATTGATGAAGAATTATTTTTGTTATAATCACCTGCGATGTAAAATGTAGCAATATTATTTTTTAAATGGCTATTTGCAGCTAATAAAAGCTCATTGATGCCTTTTTCTTTTAACAGTCTTCCTAGAAACAGATATTTAATCTTATTTGAGGGTAGTAATCTGTTATCACGTTTTAATTTACATGTATTAACGCCAGATCCAGGAATTAATCTAGATTGACTAGAGTTGACAATATTTAGTTTTTTAAACAAGATTAAATCAGTATTATTTTGAAAGTATATTTTGAAAACTTTTTTTTGAGAAATTTTATATAAAAAAATTATAAAAATTTTTAGTATAAAGGATTTTAAAAAGGCTGTACCAAGTCCAGAGATATTATTTATAGTTTTAATATTTAAATATCTAGATACAATACTACCAAAAATATTAGCTTTAATAGTTGAGTTATAAATAATATCTGGTTGAATTTCTCTAAAAATTGAATAGTATTGATTTAGTAATGATAAATCTGCTAAAATATTTTTGCTGTTTGGCTCAATTTTTACAGTCTTGGTTAAAATACCAAATTCATTAATTTTTTTTTTATATTCATCGTCTCCAGCAATTGCATATAGTTTATATCCCCTGCTTTTAAAATGGAGCATAACATCCAATCTAAGTTGGTATAAATGTTTAAAACTATTTGCTGAAAATACTACTACCATATAAGGTTTAAGTTATATAAAATTTAAAAAAAGATTAAAGAAAATAAAAAACATGTATACAACATTCAAACCAGTAATTTCTAATACTTTAGCAGCTTTTTTATTTATAATTTTACTACCTATAATCCTTATTTTATCGTTATTAATTTTAATTACAGACGGCCTGCCTATATTTTTTTTTCAAAAAAGAGGAGGGTTAAATGAAAAAAGTTTTCAAATAATAAAATTTAGAACAATGAAAAATGAAGGCGACTTAACTGTTTCTGCTGAAAATGATATAAGAAGAACAACTAAAATTGGTTTATTGCTAAGGAAATTTAGTTTAGATGAACTACCTACAATTTTTAATATTTTAAAAGGCGATATGAGTTTTGTTGGGCCAAGACCGCTATTATTTGAATACAAAAAACTTTATAGTACTAATCAGAAAAAACGCTTCTTGGTTAAGCCAGGCATTACTGGTTGGGCACAAGTTAATGGTAGAAATCACCTATCTTGGAATGAAAAGTTCAATCTTGATATTTGGTATGTTAAAAATCAAAGTTTTTTGTTAGATTTAAAAATATTGTTGATAACATTTTTTAAAATATTTTCTAACAAAGATATTGATTTTAATAAAAATATTTCAGACATAAAATTTAAAGGTAATAATGAAAATAATTAAAGCCGATAAGACTAGATTCACTGAATGGAAAATACCAAAAATGAATCATGGTATTCCAACAAGCTATGGCTGGATAGTCCACCATCCTGAAAATTTAATACTTCAAAAATACTCAGATATTGGAGCTTTTTCTTATTTAAATGCTAAGTATGGCATCGAGATAGGTGAGTATGCTCAGTTTGGATCTCATTGTTCGATATACTCTTATTCGTCAATCGATGAAAAAAAAGGGAAAGTTATGATTGGCTATAATGCAAGAGTTGGTTCTCATACAACGATAATGCCAGGAATTTCAATTGGGGATAATGCTATTGTTGGAGCCAATAGTTTTGTAACAACAGACGTTCCAAAAAATTCTTTTTTTGCAGGAGTTCCAGCAAGGCTTATAAAGGAATTAAATGAATAGTTGGCCATATTTTGATAAAAACGATGTAGCAAAAGCTAAAGAAATTCTAGAATCAGGTAAAATAAACTATTGGACAGGATCTGAAGGCAGAGAATTTGAAAAGGAGTTTTCAAAATATGTTAATGTTGATTATTCTGTAGCTGTAGATAATGGTACGAATGCCTTAATTTTAGCTGCGCATGCTCTAGGAATTTCAAAAGGCGACGAAGTAATTATGAGCCCTAGAACATTTGTTGCTTCAGCATTTAGTATTATGCACTTAGGCGCAAAACCTATTTTTGTAGATATTGATAGAAACTCTCAAAATATGGATGCCTCATTAATTGAACAAGCAATTACTCCAAATACAAAAGCAATTATGGCTATTCATATAGCTGGATGGCCATGTGAAATGAATATAATTCAGGACATTTGTAAGAAGTACAATCTTTACCTCATTGAAGATTGTGCACAAGCACATGGTGCTCAATACAACAATCAGTCAGTAGGTTCTTTCGGCGATGTAAATGCATGGTCTTTTTGTCAAGATAAAATTATGTCTACAGCTGGTGAGGGTGGTATGGTGACAACAAATAATAAAGAGCTTTGGAAAAAGGTTTGGTCTTTCAAGGATCACGGCAAAAACTATGATACAGTATATAATAAAGAGCACTCCCCTGGATTTAGATGGCTTCATGAAGATCACGGAACAAATGCTCGATTAACTGAAATACAATCTGGAATTGGAAGACTCCAGCTAAGGAAGTTAGATAGTTGGATTGATAAAAGAACAAAACTAGCGAATATATTTAATGATGGATTTAAAAATATCGATGGATTGAGAATTGCTCTATCCCCAGATCATATTAAACATGCTCATTATAAGTATTATGTTTTTGTAGAAAATGAAAAGCTAAAAGATGGTAAGAATAGAGATTTTATTATGAATTCATTAAATGAAATAGGAACTCCATGTTATAGTGGTAGCTGTAGTGAAATTTATAAAGAAAAAGCTTTTGATAAATTATTTCCAAAAGGACATACAGCTTTACCCGTAGCAAAAGAACTTGCAGAGACATCTCTTATGTTTCTTGTGCATCCAACCATAGATGAAGAAGATATTTATACTATTGTTGATCAAACTAAGAGTATTATGAAGGATATTTTAAAATAAATAATTTTTTTTATAGGATAGAAAAATGTATAATACCTAATAGAATAACTATGAACAAACAAACAAAGCCATTAATAAAGTTTTTCATTGATTTGTCTGCTGCATTTTTCTCTATTTTTTTATCATATTCATTTCTTTATAGTTTTGATTTTGTATCTATCAATGCCACTGATATAGCTACTCAATTTACACTTTTTTCATTTTCATATCTTATCTCTTCATTAATAACAAAAAATTATGCATCTGTATGGGCATACGCTAGTTTGAGTGAAATATTTGTATTAGCCTCAAATATCACTTTATCGTTTATTTTTACCATAATCATAGGATTAATTTCTGGACTAGGGACAAATGTGAAAGCAGTAGTATTATTTTTTATTTTATTTAGTTTTTTATCAGCTTCCTTACGTTTGCTGAGACGATTTATTTCTGAGAGAAATAATTTATCAATAGGTGAAAAAAAAGCTATCATTATAGGTGTTAATCAAGCAACAAATAATTTTTTAAAAAATCCAGGAAGTAGATCTCAGTATGATATTATTGGTATTATTGACGACTCCTATGAGGTAGGAAAAAAAATTGCTAATCATAAAGTGGTAGGTAACACTCTAGACTTAGAGATGTTTATAAAAGAAAAAGATGTAGAAGTAATTATTTATACTGGGATATATGATAATGAACCAATTTTAAAAAAGAATCTTATAAGGAGAGTTGTAAATTTAAGTGCTACATTTCTTACCCTACAGCATTCTCTTAAAAAAGATATTCCTTTAACTATTTCTAGTATGGATGAAGTGACAGAAATTGAGAACACATTATTGCCAAAAGTTTCGAAGGAAAAATCAAAAAATATTTTAGTCACTGGTGGCGCTGGATATATTGGAGTCCATTTAGTCAAAATTTTACTTGATGATGGATATAATGTAACTATTCTAGATAATTTCACATTTGGTAAGGAGTCAATTTCACATATTAAAGATCATCCTCATTTAACGATTGTAGAAGGAGATATTACTAATATAAAAGATTTAGTTAAGTCTGTTAAGAATAATCGTTTTGTAGTGGCTCTAGCAGCTATTGTTGGAGATCCTGCTGGTAGTATAGATGCAGAAGAAACACTAAATCTGAACTATGAGAGTACTAAGATTTTAACTCAAATTTGTAATTTTTATGAAGTTGAAAAACTTGTTTTTGCTTCTAGTTGCAGCGTATATGGTTCGAATGATTCAATCATATTGAATGAAGAATCTTATCTTAATCCAGTATCTCTATATGCTAGAACTCGTATTTATTCAGAGAATTATATATTAGATAATTGCCAGTCTGTAAGTCCTACTATCATGAGACTTTCTACAGTATTTGGGTTTTCGCCTAGAATGAGATATGATCTTGTAGTGAACACATTATTGGTCAGGGCTTTAAGAGATAATAAATTTAGTGTTTTTGGCGGCGATCAATGGAGACCATTCGTTCATTGTTATGATGTAGCTAGAGCGTTTAAAATGGCAATAGAGTCCGATAAAAGCATTACGCATAACCAAGTATTTAATGTCGGTTCAGATGATATGAATTTTACTATAGACCAAATAGGACAAAAAGTTGCTCAAAAAATGCCAGATGCTAGTTTCAGTATAGTAGAAGAGGATGTAGATAAAAGAAATTATAGAGTATCTTTTTCAAAAATATCAAATATTTTAGGGTTTAAAAATAAATTTGATATTGAAATGGGGTTAGATGAGATGGTACAAAACATTGGTACAGATCCTAAACTACTAGAGTATGAGGATAAAATTTATTCTAATTTCACTCACCTGAAAGATTCATACGACAAACAATAGAGCTTATATATTTTCCTATGCTTAGCGATGCAGTTAATCCTGGAGAATCAATCCCAATAAGATTTATTAAATTTTTATACCCATTACTAGATTCTTCCGCAATATAAAAATCAGAATAATGATTTGATGAGTAAAATAATTTAGGCCTAATGCCTGAGTAGTCTGCATTTAAATCTTCAATTTTTAAATCCTTTATATATTCTTTAGCGCTAATAAAAAATTTATTTTTTCCACTATCTTGAACAGAATAATCAAAGTCTTTTTCTTCAATATATTCATAATCTGGACCAAGTTTAGATCTATTGGTTGAATCGAAGCTAATATGTATACCTAACGAATCGTCATCTTGAGGTAAAGAGTAAATTAATTTATTAAATTTTCCAGTCCATTTTGTTGATAAAGAGAAGTATGACCCCTTATAAAATTTCATTTTGGGTATCTTTAGGGAATCTTTCATAATGTTATATGCTACATTATAACTTCCAAGTCCGGCAGAGTTAATTAAAACCTTTGTTTGAATATTTTCAACTTCGCCATTTTTTCTTTCTATATCTAATATATAGCTATCAGGATTTTTTATAATTTTTTTAGGCTCACTATCGAAAATATATGTATGATTTTTGCTAGATATCCTGAATAGATGATTCATAAAATCATGGGAATCCACCACTCCAGAATTTTTGATTAACACAGATTTTTCAGAATATATGTTAGGTTCTATTTTTTCTGTTTTTTTTGAATCAAGAAGTTCAAAATCAATTTTTTTTTCTATCAAGGATTTAATAAATAGTTGGAGCTTACTTTCCTCTTCTTTTTTTGATACGATAATTTTTTCACAATGATTAAACCATATTTTATTTTCTTTGCAGAAATCGTATAACAGCTTATTGCCTTCAATACAGAATTTATATTTTAGACTATCGATATGATTGAAAATTCCAGAATGAATAACTTCACTATTCCTACTTGATGTTTCTGTGCCAAAAGTATCATTTTTTTCAACTATTAAGACGGAATATTTAGTTTCTTCAGATAAATATTTAGCAATTGCCAAACCTACTACACCTGCACCAATTATTGTAATATCAAATTCAGGATTTTGATGTGACAAACTAATACCTATAACTATCTTTTTTGAATGGACCATCAATGTTCACTCCAATATACTCTGCCTGCTCTTCTGAAAGTAATGTGAGTTCTGCATCTAGATGATCAAGGTGAAGCCTTGCAACTTCTTCATCAAGTTCTCTTGGTAAATGATAAAGATCTACTTCGGGTTTATTCTTAGCAAGAAATATTTGAGCTAGTACTTGATTTGCGAATGAAGTAGACATAACAAAACTCGCATGTCCTGTAGCGCAACCTAGATTAACTAATCTACCTTCTGCTAGTAAAAATATCTCTTTACCATCAGGGAAAGTATATTTATCGTATTGGGGTTTAATTTGTTCTCTTGTAGCATCAGAATCATTTAATGCATCCACTTGAATTTCGTTATCAAAGTGACCAATATTACAAACAATGGCTTGATCTCTCATCCCTCTAATGTGTTCTAGCGTAATAATATCTTTATTGCCTGTAGTTGTAACAAATAGATGACCCTTACTCAGAACGCTATCCAGAGTTTTAACTTCATACCCCTCCATCGCTGCCTGTAATGCGCATATAGGATCTATTTCAGTCACTACAACCTTACATCCATATGATCTCATAGATTGAGCACATCCTTTCCCGACATCTCCATATCCGCAGACTATAACAGTTTTACCTGCCATCATTACCTCTGTAGCACGCTTAATACCATCTACTAATGATTCACGACACCCATAAAGATTATCAAACTTTGATTTGGTTGCAGAATCATTAACATTGAAAGCGGCAAATAAAAGTTTATTATCTTGTTCCATTTGGACCAAGCGAGCAACGCCGGTAGTAGTTTCCTCTGAAACTCCAATAATATCAGGCACAATATTATGCCAATGATTCGCATTGAGCTGATGTACTTTTCTGATAAGATTTTCAATCACGAGTTCTTCTGGATTTGTTGTTGTTATTTCAGGATAATTTTGATGTTTATTAAAATAATTTTCTAACTCATATCCTTTATGGATAAGAAGCGTAGCATCTCCACCATCATCAACAAGTAAATTTGGACCTAAATGGTTGTCAAAAGTCAAAGCTTGTAAGGTGCAGTCCCAATATTCTTCTAACGTTTCTCCTTTCCAGGCATACACAGGAGTTCCGGTTGCCGCAATCGCCGCCGCCGCTTCATCTTGAGTCGAGAATATATTACAACTCGCCCATCTAACATCGGCTCCTAAGTCTTTTAATGTTTCAATAAGAATCGCAGTTTCTTTAGTCATATGTAAAGAACCGGTTAATCTGAATCCTTTCAAAGGTTTTTTACTAGCGTACTGTTTTCTTAAAGACATCAGCCCTGGCATTTCTTTCTCTGATATCGTAATCTTTTTCCTACCTAAATCTGCTAAATTGATATCTTTTATTTTATAATCTTGTTTCATAATGCGCCTAATTTATCAGCCAAATCACTTTTTTCCCAAGGAAGATTTTCTTTTCCGAGATGACCGTAATTTGTTGTGTCAGTGAGCTTGATATTGAATAAATCAAATTTGTTAATAATACCTAGGGGAGTAAGATCAATATTTTGTTGAATCCACTTCGTCAGATCAGATCTCACTTTTCCATCACAATATACATATATTGATGTCGGTTCTTTTACTCCAATTGCGTAACTCAACTGTACGGTTGCGTTAGAAGCTATATTGCTTGCAACAATATTCTTTGCGATATATCTCGCCATATAGGTTGCACTTCTATCTACTTTTGTGCAATCTTTCCCGCTAAATGCACCTCCACCATGAGGGGCATAACCTCCATAGGTATCTACAATAATTTTTCTACCAGTAAGTCCTGTATCGCCATCAGGGCCACCAATAACAAATCTTCCGGTAGGATTAATCATAAATTCTGTGTCTGAATCAGTATGTTTGTGAACAATAGGATTGATAATATCTTTTACACCGCTACGAACATCCTCAATTGACATATCTTTGCTATGTTGCGTACTACAAACAATATTAGAGATACCAATTGGTTTATTCACCCCAGAATATATAAATGTAATTTGAGCTTTCCCGTCAGGCCCCAACCATGTTGCACCAGCATGCCTTGCATGGGCTAGTGCTTTTGTAAGTTGGTGGCTATAGTGAATGGGGCTTGGCATTAAACTCTCTGTTTCATTGCATGCATATCCAAACATTAATCCTTGGTCACCTGCACCAAAATTATCTGTTCCAAGTGCAATGTCACTACTTTGATGATGTAATTCACTATAAAATTTTAAATCTTTCCAGCTGAATCCTTCTTGGTCATACCCAATATTCTTTACAGTCTCTCTAACAATTTTTTCTAATATTTTTTTATCAATTTTTTTGCTGCTTTTATATTCACCAGCGATGGTTACCATGTTGGTAGTGACTAAGGTTTCGATTGCGGCACGATGCGATTGATTATTATCTAAAATATAATCAGCAATAGCATCAGAGATCAAATCAGACACCTTATCTGGATGTCCTTCTGTTACAGATTCTGATGTAAACATATAGTTATTCATTTAATCCTCTTGAACCCATTCATGTAAGTTGTAGTCAACAGTGATTTCATCTCCAGAATTTACTATCGTTAATGTTTTTAATTTAATAAAATCATTTTCATATATCGCCTGACAGTTTGGTGTAGTGCTATGATTAAAGAATCCACCAAGAGATGTTCTGATATAATTATGCAGAAATCTATCATCTTTAATGTGTGTAATGCCTAATTCAGTATCACTTTGAATATCTTCTGTAGCGAACAGACCTAAGCCATGAATTAAAGAATTTTTAATGGTTAGGCATGAAGGGAGAGGCTTAAAAGCTTTAAGTTTTTTGAAGTTCTCCATTAGCGTGAAAATATTATATTTTTCACACATAATAAATGTTTTTATTTAATAGGAATTAGAATATATTCGCATCAGAAATGAATAAAAAGTATTACATAAAGAGTCTGACATAATCATGGCAGTGATTGATCAAATAATTTTATTGCAAGATGTTGATAATAAATTATTTGAAATCAATAAATTATTAGGCGATTTACCAAAGCAAGTCCAAGAACTCACCGATCAAGAAGAATTCACTAAAAATTCTTTATCAGAAAAAGAAGAAAACTTAAAAACTACAACAGTAGAAATTCATACATCTGAGACGTTAATTGCAACTACTCAAGAAAAAGTAGATATGCTCAAAGATAAATTAATTGATGGCTCTATTAGCAACAATAAAGAGTATGATGCAATGATGGAAACCATTGACTATGAAAAGAATATTATCTTCGAAAAAGAAAATGAATTATTAATTCTTATGCAGCACAAAGAAACCTTAACTAAGGAGATTGATGAAGATAAATCGGCTTTAGATGGGATTATTCAAGAGTTAAACTCTAAAAAAGAATCATTGAACAAAAAAGTAGAAGATGTCTCTGAAGAAAAAAATGCTCTGACAAAAGAGCGTGAAAATATTGTTCTACATGTAGATGAAGATACCCTAGATAAATATATGGAAATTTATAATGCTAGAGATGGCGTAGCATGTTCAGAAATTCTTGATAATAACTGCGAAGGTTGTGGTGCTTACATTCCACCACAAATCGTCAATGAAGCACTTGGAAAAAGTATTGTATATTGTGGTACCTGCAGTCGTTTTTTGCATAAATCTGAAATATCTGAAATTTAATTTTTTTCTTCTTAATTAAATTTCTATCCCTTATTATATCTGAATGAGCTGATTGGATGATTACTCAATTTATTTGAGAGGAAAGTCCGGGCACCGTAGAGCATAGTGCCACCTAACGGGTGGGATTCGTGAGAATATGGATTAGTGCAGCAGAGAATAGACCGCCATTTATTTGGTAAGGGTGAAACGGAGGTGTAAGAGACCCCCAGTAACAGTGGTAACATTGTTAGCTTGTAAACCCCACTAGGTGCAAGATCAAGTAGTTCCAAGATACTGCTCGTATCATTGAGGAACGGGTAGGTTGCTAGAGTTCTATAGCGATATAGGATAGAGAGGAATGATCATCGCATCGTAAGATGTACAGAACCCGGCTTATAGATCGGCTCAAAAAATTAGTATTGAATAGAGATTATAAAAGAAGAATGAATAAATCAAAAATAGCAGGTATAGCATTCAATGTTCCCGATAATATTGTAACCAATCATGATCTTGAAGAGATGATGGATACAACGGATGAATGGATACAAACTAGATCAGG
>JABHGE010000035.1:0-4353 GCA_018672235.1 Fidelibacterota bacterium
GGCGGCGGTAATAATACTGACCTACCTATGGGATTCGCAAAATTCTTTGAAGGTTATACCGATGTATATATTTCTGGAGATTATGTTGTTGTAGAGACAACTGGAGTCCCAAATCATAATAGCCCTTATTGGGGAGCTGGTAATCCAAATTATGAGTCTCCTCACTCAGGAATGAACGTAAATCCAAATACTATTACTACCCAAAATTTTAAGTTTTATATTCCTTTATCACCAACGGTTGCTAGTTCAGTTTCCAGCACACCACTTGGATCAATTGGAGTATCATTGAGTGGAGTACCATTTTTTAATCAATATGGCGGACCAAATAACCAGCCACTTGATAATGAAATAGCTTCATTCGATAATTATTATGGTCACCCACAACAATCAGGTGAATATCATTATCATTGGGAACCAACATATTTAACGATGGCAGATAATTCAATATTGGTAGGATATTCATTAGATGGATTTCCAATATATGGACCTACAAAGCAAACAGACGGTCAATATCCAACAGATCTTGACGAATTAAATGGGCATACTGCTGTTACAGAAGAATATCCAGATGGTATTTATCACTATCATGCAACATCAACTGTACCTTATTTGATTGGTGGATTTAGAGGACAAATAGGATCTTCTGGTGGCGGTGGTTACTACACAAACTAAGCTATTACTCACGTCTCTTTGTTGCATTCTCTTTATTTCTTGCTCTAATACAACTGTTGTCGAAGAATCTGATTTGATTAATGGGTTAACTGTTTCAAAATTTATTAGACAAGAGCAGTATACAGGATCTATTAATATCTACTATGAAGATGATACTATCAAATCTATTAGAAAGTATTCCAATGGAAAGAAAAATGGGAAGCATGAAGGTTGGTGGCCAAATGGTACTAAGAAATATCTCTATTATTTTAAACAAGACCAGAGCTTTGGAACACACAAACAATGGCACTCAAATGGAGAGCTATATACATTAAAAAATTTTAAAACTGGACTTGAGCATGGAGAGCAAAAATCTTGGAATAAAAATGGAGAATTAATGTATAAATATATTTACAATAATGGACGTAAATATGGCATACAAGGTTCTATTATCTGTAATGGCGGCAATGAACTTGAGGCATTGAATTGATAGTTCTTAAAGATTATGATAATAGTATGTTTGATTTTATTCTATCTTCAAATACTCTCAATGAACCACAAGTTGGTTTTTTAGATAAAGAAAAATTGCAGTCGCTATTGGATCAATCCAACTACTGCAAGGTAGCATTCTATAATAATGAACCAGCAGGTTTTTTACTGTGTTTACCAGAGAATATGGAATATGGAAGCTTAAACTATAAATGGGTTTCAGAAAGATATTCTAATTTTATGTATATTGACCGAATCTCAGTATTAGAGAAATTTCAAAATGAAAAATTAGGAACAGCTTTATATACTGA
The DNA here is from genome assembly GCA_018672235.1 of Fidelibacterota bacterium. Taxonomy (GTDB): domain Bacteria; phylum Fidelibacterota; class Marinisomatia; order Marinisomatales; family Marinisomataceae; genus Marinisoma. The sequence goes on from JABHGE010000035.1 coordinate 1,452, forward strand.
TTTATTCTATTTCTCAGAAGAGAATCAATATGATATTATATTATGTGAAGTCAATATTATGCCTCCAAATCCAGGATCAATAAGATTTCATAAAAAGTTTGATTTTGTTGAATGTGGTTCGCAATTTACGGAGGGCCGAACCAAGGAAGTTCAGTTCTTTTATAAAGAATGTAACAAATAATTTGAAAGGATTTTTATGAGCAATTTTTGGCACGATCTATTATTTCCTTTATTTTTCTTTGTAGTATTTGTTGCAGCTCATATTGGGTTATATATCATGATATTTAAAGGAGATAAATCGAAATGAATAAGAAGCAAAAAATAGCAAAAAGAAAACAAAAGAAATCTCGTCTTAGGTTAAAAGCAAAGCAAGCAGACCTTCTAAAAAATAAAAAAGTTATTACACCTAAGGCTAAGGTAGTAGTAAAGAAATCAGAATCTAAAGAAACGATAGCCAAGAAGCCAGCAGCCAAGAAGCCAGCAGCTAAGAAGACTGATAAGGATTCTTGATAGGTATAAATGATAGGCTCAAATACCACTTTCGGGGTATTCATTGCTTGTCTTCAAGTCCTATTCAGACATAGAAGATATATTTTTTTTACTGTATTCTTCTTTTTATTGCCGTTATATGTCGCTATCAATCGTTTATTCCTTTTTTTAGATTATATACTATTTTCCAATTTTCAAAAAAAGGAAATCAAGGACCCTGTGTTGATTATGGGCTTTAATAGAAGTGGAACTACTTTTTTTCATCACTTATTATCTAAATCTGATCAATTTACTACCTCCACCACATGGGATTTTATAATACCTTCCATATCTTTAAAGAAAATATTATGGTTCATACGTCCTACCCTTTCTTTCCTAGATATTGATCAGCTAGAAACTAAAGAAAAAGGACATAAAGTTGCTTTAGATGACATAGAAGAGGATGAGATGCTACTCTTTCTACATAAGCTTGATTCAAAATGGATTTCGAATAATCTTATTCCATGGATGAAGTATGATAAAAAATTTAAATCATTTACAAGTGAGCTATATATTGATAGCAAAAAAAATGAGAAAAGAAATATTAATTCAATGCATTTTTGTAGAGAGTTTTGGAAAAGACAAACTGCTTATCAGGGTGGAAAACAGCTATTATCAAAATCAAATCCGTTTATTTTTCGCTTAAAATCAATCATGAAAGTATTTCCTGATGCAAAAATTATATTTATTGTAAGAGATCCCATAGATACCATTACATCTTTCTTCTCTATGCAGGAAAGAATAAAGTTCGGAAACTTAATGACCAAGGAAGAACTAAATCTTTATCGCAATGAAGCTTATAAAGAAATTATTGATTGGTATCAAGAAACAGAGAATGCAAAACAATTTCTAGATAAGAAACATTTTATCGTTTTAACATACGGTGAATTACAAGCAAACCTTTATGAATCTGTAGTTAAATCTTTTAATTTTATAGGGCAAGAAATGAATACAAATTTTAAAGACATTTTATCTGAAAAGTCCTCAATAAAGCATGTTAAAAAACATCAAAATAAAACTATTGACGACTTCGGTTTTACTGCAAAACAAGTAAAAAAAGATTTTGCTTTTGTTTATGAAGAATACTTTAGCTAATTTTTTCCCTTGATATGAAAAAAAATATTATTATAATCGTCGCTTTAATTGCAATTGGCCTTATAGGTAGAATTATTCCCCATGCATATAACTTTACCCCAATGACTGCGATTGCATTACTGTCTGCATATGCATTTAAGAATAAATGGATTGCTATAGGCCTTCCATTACTATCTTTTTGGATTAGCGATTTAATAGTAAACAATTTTATTTATGCAGGTTATTATGAAAATTTTAAAATCTTTTCTCCTTCATTTTTATGGGTTTATGGATCAATATTATGTATTTCTATTATGGGAAGATTCACACTTAATAACGCCAATCCTAAGACGATAGGATTGTCTAGCGTCACAGGATCATCGATATTTTTTATACTCACTAATTTTGGAGTATGGGCTACAAGTGCTATGTACGCTAAGTCCTTCATTGGATTAATCCAATGCTATACACTTGCAATTCCATTTTTTGGTGGGACTCTTTTAGGAGATCTAGTTTATTCAACTGTTCTATTTTCTAGCTATAGCTTAGTAGTATCTAAAAGCACTTTATTACATAAAGCACAAAATATTAACTAAAATCAGACAATTTAAATTTTTTAAATTTAATTGGCTTTCCACAAATAACTCATTATATTTCCTCGATTGATAATACTTATGGTATTATTATTATTTTAATTATTAACTAACAAAGAGAGTAAAAATGAGTGAAAGAGAAAAAGGTACTGTAAAGTTCTTTAATGAAAAAAAAGGTTATGGTTTTCTAACTAAAGAAGACGGAAATGACGTTTTTGTTCATTTTTCTAGCATCGAATCAGATAATGATTTTAAGACTCTTAAACAAGACCAAGCGGTTGAGTTTGAGGTAGAGTCCGATGATAGAGGAGACAAAGCAGTCAAAGTAACAATAGCTTAGAAGTATATAGTTAGTTCGTAATTACATAATATATTTATTATAGCTTTAAGAGAAATGCCTCAGTAGCTCAATGGTAGAGCAGTGGCCTCTTAAGCCATTGGTTAAAGGTTCGAGTCCTTTCTGGGGTACGTAATCAAATGAATCTAAAAAATAAAAATATAGTTATTACTGGTGGAGCCGATGGTATTGGCAAAGCACTAGCAAAACGCTTTTTAAGTGAATCCCCTAATTCTGTCCACCTGATCGACATTAATCCTAATGTTATTCAAGTGGCAGAATTAATGGGAATTAACGCCTACATTGTAGACGTATCTAACCCAAAAGATGTAACATCAACTCTTAATAAGATCATTGATCAGGTTGGGAA
>JABHGE010000036.1:0-13966 GCA_018672235.1 Fidelibacterota bacterium
TCATGATTATAGGATAGCTCATTATTTAACCATAATTGATTTCCTCCACATGTAAATACTCCCTCAGAAAGATCAAGAATATATTGTGGTACTTGTTCTTTAATTTTTTCTAGGTTACTTCCGCTTACAAGAAAAAAAGTATGTTCATTTGCCCATTTTGAAAAAAAGTTTTCAAAGTCAGGGGTCATCTCTCTTCTTGATGGAGTAAGTGTTCCATCCATATCAAATATGTAAATTTTTTTCATTTTTAATTTCCCTTTTTTAAATACTGTCAAAATATCTTTTAGCCTCTTTTTTGATATGAGGCGATAAGTAAATAGCTGATATCATAGTTGGAAAAGCCATTAAAGCAAACATTGCATCTACAATATTGACGGCTAAATCTAATGATAGTATAGAACCAAGAACAAGAGTTATAACATAGAAAATTCTATAATAAATCTTTGAACCGGTACCAAACAAATACGACGCACACTTACACCCGTAATATGAATAACCAAACATAGTCGATAAAGCAAATGTTGCTACTGAAAAAATTAAAATAAAATCACCAACAACACCAAGATGATTGGCAAAAGATTTTTGTGTTAAAGTAACTCCAGAAAATTCTCCTGTCATCCAGTCGCCTGATAATAAAATAACAATTCCTGTAATAGTACAAACAATAAGTGTATCAATCACTGGACCAATCATTGCTACAAGACCTGACCTAATTGGCTCATTATTCTTTGATGCTCCAATAGCCATCACTTCTGTACCCATTCCAGCTTCGTTTGAAAATGCAGCTCTTCTAAATCCTTGACTAATCACAACAGCTGTTCCTACAAAACCTCCGGCAACTGAACTCCCATTAAAGGCACTGGTAAAAATTAAATTAAAAATTGATGGTACTAATGCAATATTTGAAAATACTATAAATAATCCAGCAGAGAGATAAACAAGTACCATAAATGGTACAACTTTAGAAGCAACATCTGCAATACGTTGGAGACCTCCAAAGATAACTACTGATACTATCAATGCGATAATAATCCCTATCGTTAAGTCAAGTGGAATTGCTGTAGCAATATTTGGATTTGTTTTAATCAGTTGGTCTGATAATATTTGAGTTAACTGATTTACTTGTAGTAAAGATAAACATCCAACAAGTCCAGCAATACTAAACCAATATGATAAAAATTTAAATTTCTTACCCATTCCTTGCTCAATAACATACATGGGTCCACCCTGCAATTCACCGTCAGAATCATGACCTCTAAACATAATACCAAGAGAGCATGTAAAAAATTTGGTTGCCATACCTACTATAGCGCTAATCCACATCCAAAATAATGCTCCGGGTCCTCCTAAAGATATAGCAACTGCTACACCAGCAATATTACCTATCCCAACTGTACTTGATAGGGCCGTAGATAGTGCCTGAAAGTGTGAAATTTGACCGTCATCATCTGGATCATCATACTTACCTAGAACTATGTGGAAAGCATGCTTAAAGTATCTAAATGGGGTTAATCGTGAATAAAGTAGAAAAAATATACCTCCACCAATGACTAAATTGGCTACTCCAAAGTTTCCCCAAAGGAAATTTGATAAATTTGCAAAAAAATTATTAATTAAATCCATGATTAAGTAAGTTAACAATATAATGAAAAAAATTGACTATTATATTCTTAGAGAATTTTCGATCACATTTCTATTTGTATCTCTATTCTTTACGCTAATATCGCTCATTGTTGATATTTTTGAAAATCTAAATAAGTTTATCGACAATGAAGTAACAAATGCTATTTTGATTGAATACTATATTGCTGCTATTCCTTCAATGATTAGTGTTACTATCCCTGTGACCTGCCTTGTAGCATCCGTATTTACTTATGGTATGATGGTACAAAAAAAAGAATGGTTAGTACTTAAATCTTCTGGATTAAGTCTCTATCGATTATCGGTCCCTGTATTATTTTTAGGACTATTTCTAAGTATTGGATCGTTCTTTTTTGATAATACTGTGGTCATAAAAAATAATAAAATACAAAATGAATTAAAGAAAAATCATTTGCAAAAAAATAAGGGTGCTCGTAAGGATAAATCAGTTTTCGAAAATGTATACTTTCAAAAAAATCAAAGTGAACTTATTGCAATCGATAAATATAATAGTATGAATCAGGTCATAGTGAACTTAAATCTTATCGAACTCAATGATGGAAAGATGAGAAAAAGAATTGATGCAAAAAAAGGTATTTGGAATGGAGAAGAATCAAAATGGGAATTAAGAAATTTTTCTATTAGAGAATTTGATAATACTGGATATGAAACCATCCTCGCAAGATCCAATGAAGATTCTTTATTGAGTTTAAATTTTTCTCCTGAAGATATCACGCAAACAAGTGGCTCATCAGAAGAGCGATCCTACAATGAGCTTAAGGGTCAAATTGCAACATTAAAAAGTAATGGTGTAAATACATTAAAATGGGAAGTTGATTTACATTACAAGCTTGCATACTCCTTTATTAGTCTTATTGTAATTTTTTGCGGCATACCTTTATCCGTATTTAGGTCTAATACAACATTAGCATTTGGTGGTGGATTAAGTTTAGCAACGATATTTGCTTATGTAATTATCTTAAAATTTGGCCAATCTCTTGGTTATGCTGGTGTACTTTCACCGTTCTTAGGTGCATGGCTATCGAATCTAATCTTTGTAAGTATCGGGTTATACTTAATGGTTAACGCAAGAAAATAGGCTAATGGATAAATTAAACAATCCTTATGCTACAGCACTTGATGGATTAATACTAAACGATCCTGTATCTGCTTTTTTTGATTTTTGCCGTGAACGAGAAAAAATTCGGTTAGCAAGAGAGAGTGGTGATCCATTTCCATGGACAAATGATCCTATTTTTCAACAAGCTCGCTTCCTAAATGTCTTTCGAGAAGATGATCGTGGCAGTAAAGCCATTCTATCTTTTGCTAAAGACTTAGAAAAAGATTTGCCTATGTTGATTCATGCTTTATTTTTTGCTCGCTGGTGTAATAGACAAGAAACTTTAGATGAACTATCTCCAGATATCTTGCTACAACCAGAAATGTTACTTAAAACACTAAAATCCTTTGAGCCTTGGTGTAATCCTACCGCTTACCCTGTTGAATCAATACATTGGGAGGGAATACAATATTCACGATTAAATGCAGCCACGACATTATTTGGAAATATTAAAGAATCGCTAACTAATATTATTATAGAATCTCAAGGAGATGTAATTAAGACTACCAATGCAATCAATGTTCATTTTAAAATGGAAAATGACTTTCCTATTTTTATGGCTGTTATTGATTTGGCTTGGTTTAGACCAGATATTATCCATCCAACAAGCCATGTTCCAACAGGTATTGGTGCAGTTACCTATCTAGACCGATTGCAAAAACATCTTGGATTAAAAAATCATCAAGAAACATGTGAAAAAATGATTGCATTACAAAAAGAACATTGGCCAGAGGCTAAACGAGCATTTCAGCCTATTGATATTGAATATCTATCTTGTGAGTGCAGAAAATATTATAGCTATATTAATGGGACAAAATTATTTGAAGGAAAAAATATCTTTCAAGCCATCGGGTTATGAGCCTGGTTGAATTTTTGGACCTGAATTCAGAACGTGAGAGTCTGAAATATCAAATTTTGTAAAATTCTTATTAAACAAATTAGTAAGCATATTACCCGTCTTATAATATTCTTCTAAATTATTCCAACCTTTATGAGGAATTAAAAAATCATTGTCTATCCCTTCAAGATCTAAAGGAATATCGAGATTAAAGAATTTATCTTTTACTGAATTGGTAAAATCTAACTTACCATCTGTAATTAAATCGATGATATGCTTTGTAAGCTTGAGATCAATTCTTTTGGAAGTTGAGGTTGCACTAGATCCAGACCAGCCGGTATTAACCAAGTATATTGGAGCATCATGCTTTACTAGTTTTTCTTTTAACAACTTTGCATACACCAATGGCTGTAGTGTTAAAAATGGCCCGCCATAACATGGTGAGAATGCTGCTATAGGATCAACTATTCCTGTTTCAGTTCCTGCCATTTTAGCAGTATATCCACTGATAAAATGATACATTGCTTGATTCACATTAAGCCTAGCAACTGGTGGCATAATACCATAAGCATCGCATGTTAAGAATATCACTGCATTAGGATGAGGTCCTACGCTAGGTAGCCCTTTAGAACCTAAAGAGTTTTCAATAAAATGGATTGGATAACATATTCTTGAATTATCACTTTTGGCATTATCGCTAAAATCTACTTCTTTTGTTTCTAGATCATAAACAACATTTTCTAGAAGCGTACCATGCTGAATAGCATTATAAATTTCTGGCTCTTTATCTTTATTTAGATCAATTGCTTTTGCATAGCAACCGCCTTCAAAATTAAAAATTCCATTATCAGACCATCCATGTTCATCATCTCCAATCAATGGTCGATTAGCATTGGTACTCAACGTAGTCTTTCCCGTACCAGACAATCCAAAAAATAATGTTGATTCACTTAGATCTTTTGAAACATTTGCAGAACAGTGCATTGATAACACATTTTTAAGTGGCAAATAATAATGCATAACAGAGAAGATGCCTTTTTTCATTTCTCCGGCATATTCTGTTCCACCAATAATTGCAATTTTCTTTTTCAGATTAAATACAATAAAGTTTTCTGAGTTTAATCCATACTCTTTCCAATCCTGTTCTTTAACATCGTAAGCATTGATAATTGTAAAATCAGGTAGGAAATTTTCTAATTCTTCTTTTTTAGGCCTAATAAACATATTATTTACAAACAAAGATTGCCATGCTTTCTTCGTTACCATTCTAACATTAAGACTACTGTCTTTATCGTCACCAGCAAATCCATCAAATACATAAAAATCATTACCTAGTTCATTATATGTTGCAACAACCTTATTTAGTAAGTGTTCAAAGTTTTGTTCTGAAATTTTTTGATTAACATTGCCCCACCAAATATTTTCAGATGAATTTTCTTCATCTACAATAAACTTATCATTTGGAATTCTTCCAGAAAATTCACCGGTATCTACCATCAATGCACCATTTAAACCAATTACGCCCTCTTTTAAAGCAATAGAGTCTTCAATAAGGTGATCGGCGCTAGAATTACGTTTATACTTACTGTTATGGATATTTAAATAATCTAGATTCATTTTTCTCCTCTTGGATGAGATTTTTTAATAGTCTCCTGCAATTTTCCAAGGCTAACATGCGTATAAATTTGAGTAGATGCTAGGTTTTCATGCCCCAGTAAAGACTTGATAGCACTAAGTCCAACACCGCTATTTAAAAGATGTGTAGCAAAAGAATGCCTCAAAGCATGAGGACCATATGAATTCAAGGTTAAAGTTTTTAAATTTTTCATCACTAAGTATTGAATGTTATATCTTGATAAATTTTTGTTATTTTCATCGACGAATAAATTATTATTGAAGTTTGTCTTTATCAAAGGATATTTTTCTAAAATTGTTAAATATTTAATGATTAGCTTTTTTGTATCTCCGTCAAAATTTGCCAATCTTTCCTTACTACCCTTACCTATTACTTTAATTGTCTTTTGAGAAAAATCGATATCTTTTAATTTGATTGACTTGAGCTCTTGTAATCTTAGTCCAGATGTAAAAAATAACATTATTAAAGACTGATTCCTCAATTTGATGATGTCAGATATTTTGTTATCACTATTAATTTTATCTAAAACTTGTAAAATTTGATCCATTGACAAAAAAGTAGGGATTGATTTCTTATATTTTGGAGAAGGATAAGATTTTACTTCATTCAATACAATATCATCTATCACTCCTTCTGTATGCAAAAATTTATAGAAGGTTCTAAGCGCAGATAGTGCTCTAGAAAAAGAACGAGGACCCATCGAGCTAGTCACACTTGCTTGGAAATCAAAAATGAGCTCTTTGTCTATCCTTAAATAATTTATTTTTTCTTTTTTTATAAAAAGAAAGTATCTAGTGATATCTCTACTATAATTAATGATAGTTTGCTCAGAATATCCTCTTTCAAGCTCTAAAAATAAAAGAAATTCTTTGTGATGATCTTCAAATTTCATCATTTAAAATTGCATTATAGATAGTATTAAAATCTTTATTTGGCTCTGCAGAAAATTTTACTCTTTCTAGTGTTGAAGGATGTTCAAATTCTATTGAGTGTGCATGCAAGCAATGACCTTGAACTAATGAAAAATAATCATCTAATTTGGTTTTAGTTTCCTTCATAAATTCTTTAGATTTTTGAATTCCACCACCATATAGTTCATCTCCAAAGATAGGAAATCCAGATTCTTTACAGTGCACTCTAATTTGGTGAGTTCGTCCTGTTTTTGGAAAAAAACGTACTGCAGATAAGTATTCTCCAGATTTGATTAATTCAAAATGAGATAAAGCTTTTTTTCCAGTATCTGACGATTCAAATTGAATAGGATTTCTTTTATTTCGATTTAAAATATTGTCAATTACCCCCGACTTCTCTTTCCACTGACTCCATGTTAATGCTATATATTCTTTTTGAATAGTTCGAGCTTTAAACTGATCAGCAATCTTCCAATGAGAGTAATCATTTAAGGGAATAATCATTATACCGGTTGTGTCCTTATCTAGTCTGTGCACAATGCCAGGTCTTGATGGGTCTATTGCATCTTTTAATTCTTTTTCAAATCGATGCAGAAGAATATTCACCAATGTCTTATCATGATTTCCTGGGGCTGGGTGCACTATAATACCTCTAGGCTTGTTGACGATAGCAAAATCTTTATCTTGATACAAAATATCTAATGGATGATTCCAACTCTCTAGTATAAGTTTTTTTTGATTTTCTTTTTTTGAAGTATCAATATCTATTTCATCGCTATAGCTTAATCTGAAATTTTTTTTAACTATTTTTTGATTGACTAGAACGGATCCATTAGAAATCATCTTTTGGATATTAGTTCTTGAGAATTGAACTAACCTTTTAGATAAAAAACTATCGAGCCTTTTTAGCTCATCCGATGAAGAGACAGATATTTTCATAATATATTTACTTCTTAATGATTATAGAACTATACAACAAGAATAACAATCCTATTGTTACAGAGGAATCTGCAACATTGAAGATATACCAATGAGCTCCATTAATATGAAAATCTATAAAATCAACTACATAACCACGAAATATTCTATCTAAAATATTTCCTATAGCTCCCCCTATGATAAGCAATAAGGCAATCTGAGATGCACTATCTTCAAACTCTTTATTTTTAAGAAGAGATATCAAATAAAAAGTTATCAATATCGGAAATACAATAAAGAAGATTTTTCCTCCAGGAAAATTGATTCCAAATGCAATTCCTTCATTTCTTATGTATGTAAAATCTAATAAAGAAGGAATTACTACAAATGAATCGTATAGATTCATTTTAGTGTGAACTAATATTTTAGATAATTGATCAATTAAAACAATAAAAAAAGGTAAAAAAAAATTCATACTAAATTTAATTTCTTCTTCTGCTTACAGAAAACACCTTTTGTTGCGTTTGGAACCTCTAATAATCTTTCTTTTTCAATTAAAGGAGTACTAGGACATTCACATTGTCTAGGATCGCTTTGAGAGATTTGACATATACCGTACGTACCATCCTTAATTCTTTGTAATGCTTTTTTTAAATTAAGAATATAGTCTGATTCACGCGACATTAGTAAGAAGCTCTTTTCTACCTCATGCGCTTCAGTTCCTTCGTTATGATCTTCTGTATTATTATCTAAAAAAACAGAGCTTCTACTAGATGATGTAGAGCGAACAGCATGAATATTTTCACTGATATCGTCCATCTTATGATATATATTTTTTTCAAATTTTGCTAGTTCTGATTTCGAATATTTTGTTTTGGCCAATTGAATTCCTCTTTATAATTTTTTCTTAATAAAAATGTCAAATTTTTCTGTTTTATACTTGAAAGCAGAATTATAGTCAGAATTATCCAAACTATCCACTATATCCGTACATAAAATTTCATTCATCAAATATTTTTTATGCTTATTTATAGCGCTATTTATATAGGTAGAAAAAGTTCCCGATAGTACAATCCTATCATCTACATTAAAATCTGCTTCTTTTCGCATCACCTGCACATGTCTGATTAACTCTCTAATCAACCCTTCAGCTGCTAAATTCTCATCAATTTCAGTACTTATAGACACTATAACATCATTTGAAAAAAATGCTTCCTCTTTTTCATATCCTTCAATTTGAATGATAATATCTTCTTTTATAATATCAAATTTTTCTGAAGATATTTTTTTATTATTTAAATATTTGTCCATTACATCATATTGATCGAGCGTTGCAATATACTTAATTACTGTTTGCATCTCTTCCCCAAACTTAGAAGATAAAATCTTAAAATTTGGTTTTATAGAAAAGGAACCCATATCCTTTAAGCTTGTTGTGATTGATATTGTCTTGATATTTAGTTCATCTAAAATAAGCTGTTTTTGCTCTAATATAAACTTGGTTAGCATTGGATCATTTTCATATATTTTTAAATCTGAAAGCGGTTGCCTGACTTTAATATTAGCTTTTTTTCTCGTAGCCCTACCAGATTCAATAATCTTTTTAAGCGTTTCAACTTTCTTCAACAAATCCATATCAATTTTATCATCATTATGTTTTGCATACGAAGATAAATGAATACTGTCATGATTTTCGCTTGGATCATCTTGTGAAATGTTAAGATACATGCGCTCTGTAATAAATGGTAAAATTGGAGACAGGAGCTTGATAAGTGATAACAAAACATCATAAAGTGTTTGATATGCTACAAACTTATCAGTATCATTTTCACTTTTCCAGAATCTTCGTCTGTTTCTTCTAATATACCAGTTAGATAAATCATCGATGAATAATTCAATTTTCTTTACAAGCTTATCTGCTTCAAATTTATCATAATGCGCAGTAGACTCTTTTATTAATAAATTTGCTTTTGAAATAATCCACTTATCTAACAATGTTAGATCTTTTTCATCTATATCTTGTGAGTGTGGTTTAAAATTGTCTAAGCTTGCATAAGTACAAAAGAAAGAATAGATATTCCAAAAACTAATTAACCGTTTTCTGACTTCATCGGCCTTATCATATCCAAATAGTAAATTATTTTCTACGTTTTGTCTTGCATACATCCACCTCATTACATCGACACCCATTTTTTCAGCAGCATCATCGAACCAAATAGCATTTCCTGAAGACTTATGCATTTCGTTTCCGTCTCCATCTTTTACTAATGCGTGACCAAGTAAGGTTTTAAATGGAGCTTCATCTTCAAGGAAGGATGACATAGCTAATAGAGAATAAAACCAATTTCTAAATTGACCAGGAAAACATTCTGTAATAAAATCAGCTGGAAACCATTCATTCCAATATTTTTTATCTTCAAAATATTTCAATGTAGAAAAAGGAACAATCCCTGCATCAAGCCATGGATTACCAACATCAGGAATTCTATTACCAATTAATCCTGTTTCAGGATGTTTAATCTTTACATGATCAACCCAAGGTCTATGAGGGCTGTTACCATCAAACTTTTCCCATCCTTCGACAGATAATTCTTTCAATTCTTCTCTTGACCCTACAACATGAAAACTTCCATCTTCAAAGGTCCAAATTGGTAGAGCTAATCCCCAAAAACGCTTCTTTGAGATCATCCAATCGCCCATATTATCTAACCAATTATGTTCCCTATCTTCTCCCCATTCTGGAATCCAATTGATATCGCTGACAACATTTTTAATTCTATCTCTCCAATCCATATTTATATACCATTCATCTACTTGCTTAAATACAAGCTCATCGCCTGATCGCCAACAATGAGGATATATATGAGGATAATCTTCTGCATATAATAATAGATTTCTATTTTTTAAATCTTGTATAATTTTTTTAGTAGTATTAGGGTCTGTAACATTTAATCCAGACATAAAATCAAATCCATCAAGAAAGTTTGCTTGATTATCAATAGGTGATATTTCTACAAAACCTTCTTTTTTACAAATTTTGTTATCTATAGATCCACAACCACTTGCCATATGAACAATACCAGTTCCTTCTCCTTCTACTACCATGTCATTACCTTCAGAGTCTTTGCCTCCATCGATTACAATATGACATTGTATAGGTGTCAATTCATCATCTTTTTTATCTTCACCTATATTTGGATAGCCTCCAGCAGTTTGCTGTGGCTCTAGATGGTCATATGGGCCTTGATAGGTCCAACCAATCATATCTTCACCTTTAACAACTTCAAGAATCTTATAGCCACCTCTTTCTTTAAATATCTGATCTAAAGTTTTTAGCTTTGGTACCCCATCAATCCAATTCTTCTTTTCTGTAAATTCTTTGCTTAATCGCTGAAATTTTAAATTATTTTCAGCAACATAATAAATCGAATCATCTGTTAGTTGAATTTTTGCATAATTTATTTTTTTATTTACAGCAACAGCGATATTTGATGAAAGAGTCCATGGAGTTGTAGTCCAAATTAATATATGTTCATCTTGTTTGTCTTTTAGAGAAAATTTAACGAATACACCTTTGTGAACCGTTAGCTTACGTCCCTCAATAATTTCCATTTGAGAATAAGAAGTACCTGATCTTCCAGACCATGGAACAACATCCGTACCTCTATAGATTTTTTTCTCATTAAATAATTTTTTTAAAAAAGCCCATATAGCATAATTGTTTTCATCAGACATGGTATAGTATGAATTTTCCCAATCCATCCAATAACCCAATCTTTTTGATTGTTCAGTTTGAACATCTGAATATTTTGTAACACGCTCTTTACACAGCTTAACAAATTTTTCTATTCCAAGCTCTTCAACTTCTTTCTTTGATTTAATGCCAAGCTCTTTTTCTACTTCAATCTCAACCCATAATCCTTGACAATCAAAACCATTTTGATATCGAAGTTGATAGCCATTCATTGACTTATATCTTTGATAAAGATCTTTTAATGTTCTGCCCCAAGCATGGTGAACACCCATTGGATTGTTAGCTGTAATGGGACCATCTAGAAAACTCCATTTTTCACCTTCAGAATTCTGAGTTACTAATTTTTGAAAAGTTTTATTTTTTTTCCAGAAATCAAGGATTTCATGCTCATTCGATACAAAGTCTATTTTTGGATTTTCTTTTCTTATACTCATGATGAATTAACTATGAACTTATAAGAAATGTTGAATTATTGCAATTTGATTAGAATTTATCTTCTAAGTGTTAAAAATCTGGATGCATTACCACGTTTTACTAAGAATAGAATTTTTGTATCTTTTTCATATTTAGACATTTCAGCTTTAAACATTTTTAGATTAGATATCTTTTGTCTTCCTATGCGAGTAATTAAGTCTCCCTCTTGCATATCTGATTTTTCTGCAATGCCACCCTCTAAAATATCCACCACAACTACTCCTTCAATATCAGAATTTCTAGAACTTTTGATGTCATATCTTTCAATCAAATCATTAGTAATGTCCAACACAGATAATCCAAATTCATTATAAGTGTTCTGGGTATTGCTTGCCATTTCATCTCCAGATCTTTCTTCAAGCACGACATCGATGTCTTTAACTTCACCTTCTCTAGATATAGTTAAAGTTATTTTTGCCCCGGGATTAGTGCTAGATACTAAATTTTTTAATTCAGCACCATTAGTAATTTCTTTTCCTTCAAAATTGATAATTACATCACCTGATTCTAATCCAGATTTATAAGCAGGACTTCCCTCTACAATGTCGCTAACAATAGTACCTTTCCTAGACTTAAGATCCATTGTATCATAAAGATCTTCATTGATATCTTGCATATAAATACCTAAAAAAGAACGTACTACGTAACCTTTAGAGATTAAGTCACTCATTACTTTTGTAACTATACTTGACGGAATTGCAAATCCTATTCCAGCATTAGATCTTCCACTACCTGAAGCGATTGCTGCATTAATTCCAATAAGTTCGCCATCCATATTTAGTAATGCTCCTCCACTATTTCCTGGGTTAATAGCAGCATCTGTCTGTATAAAGTTCTGATAAGTATTGCCACTACCTCTCATTACATTATTCCTACCAATGGCACTAATAATACCTGCAGTGACAGTGTGGCTAAGTGATTCAGAAAAAGGACTTCCAATAGCTAGTACCCATTCTCCAACCCTAATAACTTCAGAGTTTCCAATTGGTACTGCTTTAATATTATCTGCTTCGATTTGAAGGATAGCCAGATCAGTACCTTGATCTAATCCTACAACCGTAGCTTTAAAAACTCTTTTATCCATTAATTCTACCATGATTTGATCAACAGGTTTTTCACTTCTTTCATCAAAAATAACATGATGATTAGTAATAATATATGCATTCTCTTCATCTACAATTACACCTGAACCCAATGATTTACTTTCAAATTCCTCTGGAACAGATCTGCCCCAATATTTATAGAAATTTTGTACATCTTCATCCATGGTTATTGTATTGGTAGTAGTAATTGTAACAACTGATTCATTCACATTTTCAGCAATATCAGCAAATGAATTGCTAAACTGCTTGAACATAGAGCCTTGAGAAAACAAGGCTGATGATGCAATGAATATTATAAATATTTTTTTCATATTTCTTTTATTTGAATGGCAGCGCAAACAATAAGTTCCGTACTTAGTTTAATCCTTCTTGTAAAAATCTTTTAAACTCTTCCACGTCTCTAGTCATACCAGGAAATTCTCCAATGACTAAATCATTTTTATCTAAAATGACGTAGTAAGGTAATGCTGCAGTTTTGAATCGATTAATTTGATAGTCTCTCTTTTCAAGATAGCTATCTCCAGAATCAGTATATAGACTAACTAAAACAAAATTTGACATTATATCTTCTACCGATTTCTTTGCAAAAACATTTGTTTCCATCCAGCGACAATTAGTACAGGTGACTCCAGTAAAATCTATAAATATTTTTTTATTATCTTGATTGGCTAGGATAAAAGCATCATCTAGAGAATAAACCCAATTCAAATTTGATTTAACTTTTTTTGGTGGAAGATAAGATTCAATATTTCCATCGATATTATATCCAAAATTTCCTGCTAATAAGTAAGAACCCAGTATAAAAAAACTTATAGAGGCTAATGCTCTTTGATAAGAAACTACTATCTTAGAATCATGTTTAAATCGAACGATTCCTACAATATAGAAAGCACATAGAAACATAATAATTGCCCAGCAGTAAAGTACAATCTCATAAGTGAATATGTCCCACTGCCATACTAAATCTGTATTACTAATAAATTTAAAAGCTGCTGCTATTTCAAGAAATCCCATGATCACTTTTACAGAGTTTAGCCAACCACCTGATTGGGGTAATTTTTTCAAATAGTGTGGGAAAAGAGCCAAAAAGAAGAAGGGTGACGCAAAAGCCAAACTAAATACTAGCATACCGATGATAGGCCAAAACCAATCACCTTGTGAGGCAGCCACTAAGATTGTACCCATAAATGCTACTGTACATGTAAAAGAAGTAAGAGTAAAAGTTAGTGCCATGAATAATATACCTGCATATCCTTCAGAACTTTCTCTCTCCAATGAAAAACGTTTTAATGATTGAGGAATCTCAATTTCATAAAAACCAAAAAGTGAAAAAGCAAAATAGATGAATAAAAAGGCAATAAATAAATTTACGTAAGGATTAGCGGCAAGCTGTGTTGCACCTGAGGCGCCAAGAAAAATAGCAAGCAACATACCCAATAATGTGAATGTCATAACAATACCTAGCATATAAACTGAAGCATCTTTAATAGGCGAAGTTTTTTTGTCTTCACCTCTTTTCAAGAAAAAAGAAATTGTAATGGGTATCATTGGAAAAACACACGGTGTTAACA
>JABHGE010000037.1:0-3945 GCA_018672235.1 Fidelibacterota bacterium
ACCGCTATTCGTCGGTTCGAATCCGACCGACGCCTCTTAAAAACTTTGTTGCCCGGGTGGTGAAATTGGTAGACACAAGGGACTTAAAATCCCTCGGAGATTAAACTCCGTGCCGGTTCGAGTCCGGCCCCGGGCACCACTTAACTTTATGGAAACCTCTATATGACTCATTTTATCTTTTTTCACGGGATTGGTATCAGATCTCCATTTTGGAATAGTATTGTTCCAAGACTGGAAGAGAAATCTCTCAATTATTCATTAATTGATTTAGACTTTTCTTCTCTTGATAGTGCCTTCAAATCATCTAGAGCTTCCGTTAAGGAGGTTATTAAAAAATATCCGGATAGAGATATTGTTATCGTTGGGCATAGTTTGGGGGGATTGTTCGCAACCTACGTAGCTCAGTCTCTGGGTGATGATATACATAAATTAATCCTTATTGCGAGTGGGGTAGCCCCTAAACAAATCTCTATTAAGGCTATTCAGCAAAAACAAATTAATGCTCTATATAAAGTCGTTAAGAGGTTTGGAATGCAAATTATGTTTAAAGGTTATTTACCTGACTGGTTAACGCAATCAATGTTTTTTACAAAAAATACCTCAAAGAAGGTTCAAAAAGAGGTTTGGAAGGATGCTGTAAGGGAGAAGCAAAGTTTCTTGATGGAGTATTTTAAATCAAAGACAATATGGAATGACTATTTCAAAAGAGTGCATTTTAGCGGACCAGATAATGTTCTAGTTATCATTTGCGATAAGGATAAATTGGTTCCAAAGCATGCATCTATTTACTTAAAAGATCACTTGAATGGATCTTATAAGGTGTATGAAGGTTGTGGACATAATGATGTGGTAACATCAGAAAAGTTTAATAAAAAATTAGTAAATGATATGGTTTTATTTTCTTCTATATGATAAGATACAGCTATATAGTAAACTATCACTTTAATATAAATTAACTCTTGAATTGAGATATTATAATCGGTAATATTAATTAAATGAGACCATTTCACTTAGCTTTTCCAGTTACTGATTTAGACGCCACACGATCCTTCTATGTAGATATTTTACAATGCAATGTTGGTAGATCTTCTGACAAATGGATTGACTTTAATATGTTCGGTCATCAGGTAGTAGCTCATCTGGTAAATGCAAATGATCACCCATCAACAAATAGCGTAGATGGAGATGATGTACCTGCAAGTCACTTTGGGATTATTCTGACTATGAATCAATGGAATGAATTACGCGACCATTTAAACAATTTCAACATTACATTTATTATTAAGTCAAAAATTCGCTTTAAAGGCAAGCCAGGAGAACAGGCTACTATGTTTTTTCTTGACCCTTCTGGAAATGCACTTGAGTTTAAAGCTTTTAAGGATGACAAACAGATTTTTGCGACTTAACTTATGATACCAATATGCATATAGAACATTTTACTCCTGAGATTTTTGGAACCTTCTGGTTGAGAGGAATCTTGTTCGTTATTTTCTTTATCTCATCACTCTTCCTTGTAGGAAAAAATAGTAGTAAAAAAACACAACTTTATATGCTCTATGGAATGGGAATATATCAATTAGCATCCTCTATAGGATTAGACTTGGGTCGTATTGCAAATGGCACTTTTCTTTTATCTTCTCATTTACCACTTCAGATGTGTGGAATCACAGCTTATCTGTCTGGTATTATAGTATTTTATCGAAAACAATTTATTTTTGAGTTTTTATATTTTTGGGGGCTTGCAGGATTTATACATTCCGTTTTAACTCCAGAGATGACAACAGAAGTAAATACTTTTACTATCATTAACTACTATATTAGTCATGCATTAATTTTTGTTGTACCAGTGTGGTTGATGTTAATGATGGATATGAGATTAAAAGTAGGTTCTTGGTGGACTAACTTTCTATACACCCAACCAATACTTATTTTTATAATGATCGTTAATTGGCTAGTGGGTGGAAATTATATGTATTTAGCAGAAGCTCCATTGGCTGAAAATCCATTAATATTCACGAGAGTATGGCCATGGTATATTTTAACATTTGAGTTCTTAGTGATTCCTCATTTTCTTTTATTCTACTATTTTGGAAAAAAAAGTTCTGTCAATTAAAGTATGAAATTATTAATTATCTATTTTTGTTTGGCAATAGTTCTGTCATTTATTTGTTCTTTGCTGGAAGCCATATTGCTTTCAACGCCTAATTCATACGCATCTATTCTTGCAAAAAAAGATTATAAGGCTGGACTAAGATTGGAGGAGTATAAAGAGAATATCAACAGGCCATTAGCAGCCATTTTAACCTTAAATACTTTTTCTCATACAATAGGGGCAGCAGGTGTTGGTGCACAAGTTTTTTATTTGTTTGGGGAAGCTTATGTTGCAATAGCGTCAGGGGTATTAACTTTCTTGATTCTAGTTTTTTCTGAAATTATTCCTAAGACATTAGGGAGTACTTATTGGAGAGATTTAATTGGAAGGGCAACACTCATAATTCAATTTTTAATCGTTTTTACATACCCATTTGTTCTGTTAGCTGAGTTTATATCAAATTTTGGATCAGATGAAAAATCTGTAACAAGAGAAGAAGTGATTGCTATGGCAGAAATGGCTGAAGATGAAGGAGTTTTTGAAGAACAGGAAACAGACTTGATTGAAAACACCTTACGCTTAAAAGATGTCAAAGTAAACGATGTCATGACTCCTAGAACGGTTGTATTTGCCTTAAATAAGGACATGACGGTCGGACAAGTACTTGATGAGCACAAGATGTTAGATTTCACTAGAATACCGATTTTTGATACGGATTTGGACCATATAGTAGGTACAGTGAATCGATATGATATTGTGAATCGTCAAGCAGATGATCAGTTCAGTACAAGAATGTCTGAAATATCAAAAGAAGTTCCATCAGTAAATGAAAATGATCCAGTAGATGAGGTGTTACGATTGTTTATTCAAAAGAGATATCATTTAGCCTTAGTTGTTAATAATAACAACACCCTTACAGGTTTAGTTACTCTTGAAGATGCTATCGAAACATTGTTAGGCGAAGAAATCGTCGACGAGCATGATTCAGTAGTCGATATGAGAGATTTAGCTAAATCACAGAATAATAATTAATTATTTGAGTTTTTGATTTAGTACGTTAACTTCTTCACCAGTTATGGCTAAAAAACAAACATTTACTTCAAAGTTAGGCAAAGACGAAAAGAGCTTTAAATTTGTCAAACATATCAAGACAGTTACATCTGAACAATCTGGACATATAAAATTTATTGCTAATATGGTTCGTCTTGAGGAAGCTGAAAACATTGATCAAGCTTTGAAACGCATGGAAGAAGAAGCTTCTGTTACGTTAGCGTTCGGCGAAAGCACCGATACTGAAGAAGTTATAACTGAAGAAATACCGGCTGAAGAAATACCAGCTGAAGAAACTCAAGAAGAAGCATCTACTGAGGAAGAAACTCCAGTAGAAGATGCCCCAACCGAAGAAGCGCCTGCTGAAGAAGAAATTCCAGTAGAAGAATCTTTCGAGTCGGTACCTGAAGAAGATTCAGCTAAACAAGCTGATGAATCCTCCAAAGAATAATTAATTATTGGAGAGGTGGCCGAGTGGTTTAAGGCGCACGCTTGGAAAGTGTGTAAGGTTAATAGCCTTCGCAGGTTCGAATCCTGTTCTCTCCACAATCTATTCTATGTCGATAAAAGACATACATAAAGGCTAAAGAAGGCATTACTCAGGTAGTGCCTTTTTTATTGATTATACCAATTGTTATACCACTTTTTGCCTATAATTGCCTATAAGATTGATATAATGCTTCCTATAATGATTTTCTTGGATTCTATCATTGACCATTGTCTAAACAAATCATTAAACTAAATGAAATCAATTAAAAGGAGATTAGATATGAAATTAGATATTAAAAGTGTTTTAATAGGAG
>JABHGE010000038.1:0-10872 GCA_018672235.1 Fidelibacterota bacterium
CCTAATCGCGTTGAATATGCTAGTACAGCAATATCCATATGACTGTTATGATTGCTTGCAAAAATAAATGGACTATCCTTAGGGATATTCTTCCTTCCAATCACTTTAACTGGAGTGTAAAATGTTAAAACTGTATTAGCATATAAATCAAACACAAATGATAAAATTTTGAATAGAATTGATTTAGGCTGTGCTAAGTGACGATATCTTGGGTCTTCTAGGATAGAGTATTTCATGTATAGTATCTTATGCGTTTATTCTTTTTGCTAAAAAGAAATATAGGCTAGGAAAAAACTTATTAACAAGGACTCCAAACCATGCGATATCATTCCATTTTGAAATAATAACTTGTCTTTTTTTCTGTTTAATAGCCTTTAAAATTATCTTTGCAGCTTTTTTAGAAGATAATCCGACAGGTTTGCTACTTTTATCTCCAAAAGGAACACCTTTAGAATCTAATTTGTTGACTCCAAAACTTGTTTGAACCTTGCCAGGCGCAATAAGCGTAATTATTACATTATGCTTTTCTATTTCCAATCTGAGTGAGTCAAAAAATCCATGTAATGCAAATTTTGCAGAGGAATATACTGTTCTTCTTCTTGATGTAATTAGTCCCGCTACGCTAGTATTGGTGGCAATGTGACCGCCTCCATTATCTATCATATGTTTTAGCACTGACTTTGTAAAATAAACTACTGAGAAATAATCTAACTCCATCACTTCATGGAATACGCTTAGATCTATATCTTCAAACAAGCTTTCTGATCCAATACCGGCATTATTAAACAATATATCAATAGCACCCTCGTTTTTAATAATAGTAGTTACAAATGAATCGATTTGATCTAATCGAGATAGGTCAAAGGGATATATAGCATATTGACTCTTATCATAGGATTCAAATGACGCTTCCATTTTTTCTTTATTTCTAGATACCAATATCACTTTGGCGCCAGATGACAAGAATGCTTTAGCAGTTTCCTCTCCAATTCCAGAAGAAGCTCCTGTAACGATTACAGTTTTGTTTTTAAAGTGCATAGTACGGAATATACTATTTTTTGTCCTTTGTGTTAAGCCAGTAATAAAAAGGTAATGCAAACAATAAACTACCGAGTAAAGATAGTATGATTAACCAATACCATTTATACTTTCCAATAGGATGATGCTTAAAATAATATGCAAGCAACAACATGAGCATGAATGCCTCTATAAATAACGCCACTCCTATCGTATTAGATAGGAAGACAGCAAAATCAAACTCAAAAAACTGCCAGTACAGAAACAGGTTATTTACTACTAATAATCCTGTTGCTGCAAACAAAAATAGTATTTTCTTGCTCATAGTATATCAACTTAAACTATTGTTTGCTATCAAAGAAGAACTTTGTTAGTTGTGCCCACACCACTAGTCCTATTGCAAAGGATATCACTAATAATATTGCTTCATTAGGATAAGAATTAAATGCACCACATTCATTGTTTGAAAAGGTATTAACAATGCTTCCAAATAATACCATGAATGGTATTAACATATAGTTATTCTTGACAATAAACTTATAAATCATAAAGAGTACGATAGAGTATAGTGTTATCAATAATAACGATAACCCAATATTATATTGCATTCCAATTTCTCCGCCATACACAAACATAACTAATAAGATTCCATAAAGAGTAGATTTGATAGTATTGGCGTATCCATCTGTCCATTCAAACAAGATTTTAGCAAAGAATAAAGTGAATGCTACGGATACAAATCCTCCATAGATATTAAATGTATCCAATATTGGATAGTATGATCCTCCAAGAGTGATTCTTGGAAAATTAGGGTTTAAATCTAACTGAAATGTTCCTATAAGCATCGCAGATATTGCTCCTAATAACGCTGCAACCAATCCACCGATTATAGAATCAGAAAGTGAAGTACGATTTAATGTATCTTTTAGTATTCTACCTAAGCTCCCAAAAAACAGTACTTGAATTAATGACACAACTAGAAGTCCTATCATGCTAGATATATACATCGTAGTCATTAGATTGGCAATTGGTTGATCTGTAGGCATTGTCATAAGGAACGAAGAATCGTTAAAGAAATTAATTAACGCACTAATAAAAATAACTGCTCCAAAGAATAATCCTTTTCTAAGATTTATCTTTCTATCCAACAACATTTTAAACGAGCGTATAAGCAATAGTCCACCAATAAATAGACCTCCAGGAATAGTAAATAACATTGCAAGCATTCCTGAAAATCCTTCCCTGTCACGCTTCATTCTTTCCCAATCTTCGGGAACGTATACAGATTGTGAAAATCCAGCAAGTTGGTCGCCTGATATCGTAACAATACTTTGAAACTGAGATCCTTCATAGCTTATTTCTCTATCTTCTTTATACGTAAATATCCAATCTAGTCGTTCTGGTTTTTGAGATTCAACCGCACTAACTAAACTCACCATACTCGTACTAAGATTAAAATGATCTCTCAATGCTTGGTCTGCTATAATCTTTGCATCTGACTGAGTTAAAGACGCTCCTACTTCACTTTCAGGAAATTTATTATAAAAACGGATAGGATTCCCTTCAAAGTCTACTGAAACTACTACCTCTCTTACTCGCGTTTCTACCTCTCCATCAAATTTAGCAAATCGAATCTTCCATCTTGGAGCTAACACATAAGAGCCTAATAAATCACTAAAGGCCTCAGATCCTAATTCTTCCCATATAAACCCGGAAGCAGGATAGCCCGTAACAACCATTGCGTTTCCTTCATACCCTTCAGGTAAAGTAATATTCTGAGTGACAAGAAAATCTTCTGCAATACCAATTGCCTGTTCACGATTTATGGTTGGCGAATCCAAAGAAACATCTGAACTGCTAAACTTAAATGATGCCATGGCTACAACAATAAAGAGGATCGAACCTAATAAGATTTTCTTATTTAATGGCGACCCATCTTGTATGATAGCTTTTGACTTTTCTTTGACTGCGGGTATTTCAGGTGGGGTTGGTTCAAACCCTTTATTAAGCGATGAATCATCTATTTCAGACCATCTATTTGCTTTCATTCTAAAATACAAAATAACAAGCAATGGAATAGCTGCACAAAGGACAGTCATAAACTTATCAACGACATAGCCACTTGAATACCATATAGGTAGTGAAAATAATAAAACATCATATAAGTAATGTGTAATCGCGCCGAATATCACGCCTAACTTTAAGTATAGCATTCCATATACAATAATAGATGGTAGGAATAACTCTACTACCCTAGCATAAGAAGGCTGTGCCGGATAATTAGCATGCCCTGCTCCAAAAATTAACGCCTGGAGTATCATCGCAATGACCAGTCCAGTAAAACGCATATTATATCTTTGTCCAATCAATACTCCTGCTCCGATTGGTACGGCACGAAAGAGCATTTCTTCCCAAAATCCTGCTTGCAATGAAATAGCAATTCCTGTATACCATGGGAATACAGATGCAAGATAATTTGGGTCAGCCATACTACTTGCTGGAGACCAAAATCCAAAATATTTTTCCATAAGAATATAAAATGCACCAACAATAGCCAGCTTAATTGGGACAATTAAATACGCAAAAATAGTATCGTTGAGTACGCGCTTTGAATTAGCAACATTCATTGTCCATGTTTTCCATAATTGAATATGTTCTGGGAATGCCTTTCTTGTCAATGACTCTGCAATTACAAAAGTTGCACCAAAAAGTAAGAAATTAATTACTCCCATAGCGAGCATAGACATTAAGCCCTCTAGCATAAATTGTGACTTGCTAGTAGCAGTGTCATAAGCCATCCATATCGTTGGATAAAAATTTAATTGCGCTAATGTGCTGGTTGTCGCAATAAATGCTGCAGCTAATAAGGATGACTTCCATCTTAACCAGCCGGTACGGTAAAAAATAACTATTGATCCTACACCTATTATTAACATATAAATACCCAAGAATGCAAAGTTTGCAAACATGGCAATGGTGTCATTATCTGATCTTATATTAGCAAATTCACGATCGAATGATTCTGGAATGAAAGCGCTAGGCAGCACAGAGCTTACCATTGATCCTGACACATCAATATCTAATCTATATTTTGCATCTCCAATATCTTGGAGTTTATGTTCAAATAGAAAAGCGTGATCTATTCTACCATTTGGCATTTCTTCAAAAGAAGATTCTATTAACGAATAGTCTGCAAAATTTCCAGACCAATGATCGTTAATTTTTAGAGCTACTAAGCTGAGGGCTTCTTCTTCTGATAAACTATCTGCATTATGATCTTCTGGAATTTTAACACGATATCCATTGGAAGATCCATCAGGCTTGAACATAAAACTTGCTTCAGCTACCTGACCTTCTTTAAAGGTTCTTACAATCCAGTTGTATGGTGAAAAAACATCGCTATCAATAATCGATTGAAATTTTTCTCGACCACCTTGTTTTAATTCTACATAATCACGCAAGCTGGAACTGAAACCATACGCTGCGGCTTGATCAAGATTATCACCTAGTATTTCAAAATCTTCGGTAGCTGCTTTTCCTTCTTGTAAAGCTAGCTCTCTATCCATTGAGACGTTGACATTTAAGCCTCCAAGAAAATCATTCCAGTAATAGGCGAGACCTAGGGTGCTGGCAATAGCAAAAACACATGTGATAGATAAAATTTTATTAGTGGTCATTTTTCCCTCATTTATTTTTTTTTGTAAACGGTAAAGTACGCTTTACATATTTCAAAGTCAATTACCCTAAACGCTTCTATTTACAAATCTAAAAAGTTCTAAAGGTATAATTATCAAAAAATATGTAACATACGCTACTGAATAAAAGGAATAATTAATTATGAAAAAAGAAAATTTAACAGAAGAACAAATGATATTCCAGGATGCGGTGCGCACCTTTATGGATCGTGAATGCAAACCAAACAATGCACAATGGGAAAAAGATGGAATGGTTTCACGCGAAGTCTGGCTGAAAGCTGGAGCAAATAATTTTTTTGGAATCGATGTTCCTGAAGAGTATGGCGGAATGGGAATCGATGACTTCCGATACAATACAATTTTAATTGAAGAAAGCGTTAGAGCAGAGAATCCTGGCTTTGGACACTCAGTACAAAATGATTTAGTGGTTCCTTACCTTATAAGACATTGTAATGAAGAACAAAAAAAACGTTGGCTTCCAAAAATCTGTAGTGGGGAGACAATTGGTGCATTAGCTATGACAGAACCAAGCGGAGGTAGTGACTTAGCTGCTATCAAAACTACCGCAAAAGATATGGGCGATTATTATCTTGTCAATGGAAGCAAAACATTCATAACAAATGGACTATTAAGTGACTTAGTTATTGTTGCATGTAAGACAGATTCAAAACATGGTGCGCATGGTA
The DNA here is from genome assembly GCA_018672235.1 of Fidelibacterota bacterium. GTDB lineage: Bacteria > Fidelibacterota > Marinisomatia > Marinisomatales > Marinisomataceae > Marinisoma. Next base: position 5,399 of record JABHGE010000038.1, read on the forward strand.
TTAGTTTAATTATTCTAGAACGTGGCATGAAAGGATTTGAACGTGGAACAAAACTACATAAGATGGGCCAAATAGCACAAGATACTGCTGAGATGTTCTTTAAGGATGTCAAAGTTCCTAAGGAAAATCTATTAGGCGAAGAAGGCAAAGGATTTTACTATATGATGGAAAGTCTTCCAAAAGAACGACTGTCTATTGCAGCCGGATCAATTGCAGTTATAGAATTTGTACTTGAATTGACTATTAAATATTGTCATGAACGTAAAGCATTTGGACAAAAAATTGGTAGCTTTCAAAACTCAAAATTTAAATTAGCTGAAATGGCAACGGAGGCAGAAATTGCACGTACATTTTATGATCAATGTGTCTTCGAATTAAATGATAAGAAACTTACTCCAGAAAAAGCCGCAATGGCCAAATGGTGGATAACAGAATTAGAGCTGAAGGTTGTAGACCAATGTTTACAGCTACATGGTGGGTATGGATATATTTTAGAGTATCCTATCGCTAAAGCTTATGTGAATTCACGTGTACAAACAATTTATGGTGGTACCACTGAGATCATGAAAGAGATCATTGGGAAATCGTTAGGATTTTAATATGGGAAATAAATTACAAGGTAAGGTAGCATTAATTACAGGTTCAGGTCGTGGTATCGGTCGCGAATTAGCACTCATGCTAGCAAAAGATGGTGCACATATTGTTGTTAATGATCTCGATGTAGATCCAGCAAATCAAACAGTAGCTGATATTATTGGAATGGGCGGAAAAGCTGTAGCATGCACTGGAAGTGTTACTGATGATGATTTTGCTGATAGGTTTATAAATACTGCACTTGATACATTCGGTGGATTAGATATTATTGTTAATAATGCAGGCTATACTTGGGATAATGTTATCCAAAAAATGGGAGATGATCAGTGGCAAGCAATCTTAGATTGTCATCTTACTGCTCCTTTCCGAATTTTAAGAGCTGCTCAACCGCATATCAAACGCCTATTTCTTGAAGATAAAGAAAAAGGGATTACAAATTTTAGAAAAGTAGTCAATATTTCTTCAACTTCAGGGATGAATGGAAATGCTGGACAAATCAATTACGCAACAGCAAAAGCTGGCGTAGTAGGAATGGCAAAAACGATGGCAAAAGAATGGGGTCGTTATAATGTAAATGTGAATGCAGTAGGATTCGGATTAATCAAAACACGATTAACGGATGCAGATGCTGAGAAAGCAGAATCTACGATTGATATTCAAGGTAATACCATTAAAGTAGGGGTTAATTCAGCAATATTTGAATCTGCAAAAACAATGATTCCACTTGGACGACCTGGAACGCCTGAAGAAGCTGCAGGAGCTATCTATATGTTCTGTATTCCTGAGTCTAACTATGTCACCGGACAAATTTTAATGTGCCATGGTGGTGGATTTGGACTCTAATAAATATAGGGTGTTTCAATGAAATATTTTTCTCCTTTAGTCCCATTTATTTTAGGCTGGGGACTTTTATTCTACACAAATAATCTAAGCTCAATTAGTTTTACTAACGGTGTACTGCAACTGTTATTATTTGCATTTGTAGTGTCTTTACCCACATGGCGCACTGGACGTATGTCCTATGTTGATATTGGCTGGCCATGGGGCGTTGCTCTTATTGGGATCATCACTTGGCTCTATGGCGAAGGTGATAGTTATCGTATAGCTACAATTAGTATCCTTTATATTTTAATTGGCAGTCGCATGGGAATGGGTGCACTAAAAATGTGGAGACTCGGGATGCTCAATATAGAATTTCCTCGCTATGAATATCAGAAAAAACGTTGGAAAAAAGCTGGTAAAAATAATACCATGCTTGCCATGCAAATTGAAGGGATCTTACAAGGCTTAGCCAATGCTTCGTTCTTAGCTATGCCTGCTTTTATCATTGCAACCAATTCCAGTACAACAATTTCAATACTTGAAATAATAGGTGTTGTTGTTTGGTTTGGCGCATTTGTAATGGAATCAATTGCAGATATACAAAAAATCTCCTTTTTAAAAAGAATGAAAGCATTGGGTGAAAAAAATAAAGTCTGTAATGTTGGATTATGGAAATATACTAGGCATCCTAATTATTTTGCTGAATGGATGGTTTGGAATGGGTTGATTATTGCATCAATTCCATCTTGGATTCTCTTATATGAATCAGAATCAATGCTAATATGGATATTACTGGGGTTAGGACTATTATTTATCTCTAGAATGATGTATACAACATTAGTATATCATACAGGGGCTATTCCATCAGAATACTACTCTTTAAAAAAACGTCCTGAATACAAAGTTTATCAAGATACAACGAATATATTTTTCCCTGGATCTAATAAGTCTTAATGAAATCAAAAAAGGCCTCAACTTGAGACCTTTTTTACTTAACTAGTTATCAAGTATTATTTTTCTTTGTTTTGCTGGCTTGCTACTTTATAATAACTAAGATATCCTATCCCGACAGCAAGTGGTACTGATGCTAACACTCCAGCTGCTTGGACATCGCCGTCAATAATAAAAGCTACTCCAACAAACAATCCAATTAATGCCCATATGATGCCTTTGCGAAAATAAGATAATGGGGATTTTTCTTGGGCTAAGGGAACATCCACACCTTTTTCAAGAGCCATCATAATCTCTTTATTCAATAATTCCCTACTACGCATTTTTTCTTCTGTGCCAAGCTTCACGAATCCATAAATCATAACAAAAGACCCTAATGGAATAATAAAAGCCCAATCAAACATTATTCGCCTCCATTATTAATAGATACCACATCTTCACCATTAATATTCATTCGAATTTTTGCTTTAATCTGATCGCCATCATCAAAATTTTCAAATTCATTAATTTCAATCTCAAAAATCTTATCTCCACTCAAAATTATCTCTTTCTGAGCTTTGAATTCATCTTCCGTAATAATATTTCCATCTAACGCAGCTTGAATATCTAATAATTCTTGGCCAGTACTAATAGTTTTATTAATATGCAGTTCTGCATGTGGCTCATTAAATGATCCGCATCCAGTGATAAAAAGTAGTAACATTATCATAAGTATTGTTTGTTTCACAGCATTTCTCCTTCTTTGTTCGTTAATGATTTAGACTTGCTTAATTTAAAGAAGTTGCAACTTTTTCAATAAAACTGAGGTCTATAAGATAAATTGGATTACACAACAAGACATCAAATATTTATGCAAGCAATAAATACATATGGATCAAAACTGTACAATATCTCACTGTTTGTACTAAGAAATGAGACGTTAGCAGAAGATTCTACCCAAGAATCTTTTCAAAAAATTTGGAAAAGCTTGGATAAGTTTTCATTTAAATCTTCCTTATATACATGGATGTATCGTATTACATATAACACAGCACTAACGACATACAACAAAGAAAAAAGGCATCGAAGTGAAGAAATAACCATTGAAAAAGGGGCTTCTATTGATATAGTAAATAACTTATCATTAAAAGAAGCAATTACTAAGCTTCCCTTGAATCAACGTCAGACTATTATCATGTTTTATTTTCTTGATTATAGCATTAAAGATATCGCATTGGAATTATCTATCAATGAAAACACTATAAAATCATGGTTAAGGCGAGCAAAAACAAATCTAAAGGATCAACTCAATGCAAAATAAAAATTATCCACAAATGTTTGATGAACAAATTGCTAATCCAGAATTTTTAGACTCATTACATTCTATTGCGAAAGAACCATTATCACATAAAATATCATCAGGTATAGAGCCATTAAGACTCTTGACCGGAGCTGTTATTTTGTTGTTTTATGGAAATAACGTAATGGAAGCATTATTCAAAATATATTTTTATTATGCGGAACAAATAAATATAAAAATAGTTAATATTCAAATAGCCAGTTCTTATGCAAAAGATATAGCAAATTATTTATTAAAATAAAAAAGAAGGGTACCATGACAACAAAAGAAAAACTACAATTTGGATTACAAGTTTTTACAATACTAATCTTTGCAACTTTAGCTAATAAAGCAATTGAGAACAAAGGTTCTCATGGCCCAATGAGTAGCTTTCATCCTATGAAAGGTGAAAATATGTTTATTATGGACATGGACAATATGGACGGTTTTGATTTAGAAAATATCGGAGATATTGATATAAAAGATGTAAAAATTGAAAAAGAGATCATTAATGGCGAAGAAATAATGAAAGTAATTGTCAATGGAGAAGAGTTATCACTTTCAAATAATGTTAAAGTGAAATCATTCATGATTGAAGATGGATCATGGTCACCTAAAAAAGGTAAAAAAACCATGATGAAGAAAAAAATCATGCACCACAAATCAACGTCTCATCATGATTCTGAAACATGCGAAACATGCGAAGAAAAAGATATGATTTGCGAAGATTGTAAAGATAAAAAATAGTTCACTATTCTAAATGGTTTTACAATTTGATAAACTAAAACATATTTTCAGTTTTAAGGATATAGCTGTTGTTGGTATGAGTCCAAAACATGATCGTCCTAGCAATAAAGTAGGTCAATATTTACACGATATGGGATTTAATGTCGTAGCTGTTAATCCTACAGTAGATAAAATTGGTTCTATCATTTCATATCCTTCCCTATCAGATATTCCTCATTCAATAGATATTATTGATGTATTTAGAAAACCAGAATTTGTTCCATCAATTACCAAAAATGCAATTGCAATTGAAGCAAAAGTACTATGGTTGCAAGAAAATATTATTGATAATGAATCTGCAGGATTAGCTTCAGGCCATGGAATAGCAGTTGTTATGGACTATTGCATATTAAAAGAGCATAAAAAATTTAAGTTAGCGTAATAAACTCTCAATCACGCTTGGATCTGCTAGAGTAGAAATATCTCCTAGATCATCTGTTTCATTTTGAGCAATTTTTTTCAAAATTCTTCTCATAATCTTGCCAGATCGTGTTTTAGGTAATCCTTCACAAAATTGAATAACGCTTGGCTTTGCATGAGGACCAATAATCTTTGTAACTGTAGCTAGAATATCTGTTTTAATATCATCGGATGGTTCAACACCAGTCATCAATGTAACAAAGGCATAAATACCTTCTCCTTTAATATCATGATTATATCCAATCACAGCAGCTTCTGCTACTCCCGTTGCAGCACCAATGGCTCCTTCGACTTCAGCGGTACCAATACGATGCCCTGACACATTTAAAACATCATCTACTCTTCCTGTAATCCAATAATATCCATCTTCATCAATGAAAGCTCCATCCCCAGTAAAATAATTTCCAGGGGCTTGAGAAAAATAAGTATCTTTAAAACGCTGGTGATCTCCATAGACAGTTCGCATCTGGCCTGGCCATGATTGTGTTATCACTAAATATCCCGTTGTATTGGGTTCGGTAATTTTATTTCCATTTTCATCTAATAAGGCAGGTTCGATTCCAGGTAATGGTAATGTAGCTGA
>JABHGE010000011.1:0-3119 GCA_018672235.1 Fidelibacterota bacterium
CATTGTGATGAATATTAAAAATTTTTCAATCTAGTATGAAGGCATTTGTTTGATAATGTTAATTAGGTTAAATTTCCACGATGAATTCTTTTAAAGAAAAACTAACCAATACAATAAAAGCAAAAAATTCCAATCTATGTGTTGGCATTGATATTGATAAAAAATATTTTAAATCGGATGTCACAATTCAAGAACTTAAAGATTATTCTTTTAAGATTGTATCAGCTACAAAAGATGTAGCAGCAGCATATAAGCCAAATCTTGCATTTTTTGAAGAGTGGGGATCTCAAGGTTTTTTATGGCTTGAAGAACTAGTCAAAGAGATTGGAAGCGATCATATTGTTATCGCTGATGCTAAAAGAGGTGATATTGGAAATACAGCAAATCATTATGCCAATGCATTCTTTAATCATTTTAATTGTGATGCTATAACTGTAAATCCGTATATGGGAGAAGAGGCTATTGAGCCATTTTGTTCTCGTGAAGATAAAGGAGTTTATGTTCTTTGCAGGACTTCAAACGCATCTGCTAGCTATATTCAGGAAGGTATTTTTGATAAAGTAATTGAATTATCAAAAAATATGAATAGGTATAATAATATTGGCTTAGTTGTTGGAGCTACTAATAGCAAAGCAATGAGCGAAGTAAGAAATACAAACGATTTGCCTTTTCTTATTCCCGGTATTGGCGCACAAGGAGGTAGTCTTGAAGATGTTATTAAGATTAATAATAATTATGCAGAATCAACCTTGATTAATGTGTCTAGATCTATAATTTTTCCTGGAGATAATGACTATCAAGGTATTCATGATGCTGCACATAATTTTGCAAATCAAATGAGGTTATACTTTGAACGATAAAGACTATATAAAGATTTTTGAAGAAACTGAAGCGCTAATGTATGGCCATTTTGTGTTGTCATCGGGCATGCATAGTGATGCTTATTTCCAGTGTGCTAAGGTATTGCAATATCCGAAGTACTTATCGTTGTTTGCAGATATTTTATCATCTCATTTTTCAGATCTGTCAATTGACAAAGTGATTTCACCTGCAATTGGAGGTATTGTTTTAGGTACTGAAGTTGGAAGACAATTAAATAAAAGAACAATATTCTCAGAACGAGTTAATGGTAAAATGGAGCTTAGAAGAGGTTTTGAAATAAATCCTGATGAAAAAATTCTTATTATCGAAGATGTACTTAGTACGGGAGGGTCTATCAAAGAAGTTTCCAAATTAATCAATAGACATAAAGGTAATATTGTAGGTATTGGTATCATTGTTGATAGAAGTATTACACCTGTTCATTTATATGATAATTTTTTTGCAATCACTAAACAAGCCGCAAAAATTTTTGATAAAAATAATATTCCATATCACGTCAAAGACATTCCAGCAATTAAACCGGGAAGCAATATTGTTGTTTCAGATGTAACTTAGAGAGATTGAATGTATAAGAGTCTAAAAATTGGTTTAGCCCTTGGTGGAGGTGGAGCAAGAGGTGCTTGTCATATAGGGGTATTAAAATCTTTAGAGCGTAGAGGTATTATACCCGATGTTATATCAGGTACTAGCGCCGGATCAATGATTGGTGCTATGTATGCATCTCATGCCAATGCTGATATCATAGAAGAAAAATATATCGCACATGTTAATGGTGAAGATTTTAAAGATTTAGGGTTTAGGTATATACCTAACAATGAAAAAGATGATTCAGTTTTTTCTCAAGTATTCAAGCAAATGAAAAATCAATATATACTAATGGTAAGTTCAACTAGGAAGTCACTTGTGAAGAATGAAAGATTGGCAAAAGCTGCAAATAATCTATTTGCTAATAGTCAGTTTAGTGATTTAAAAATACCCCTAATTGTTACTGCTACAGATTTGATTTCTGGAAAACCAATGCTCTATAAATCGGGCAATGTTGTCGATGCAGTCGTTAAGAGTTCATCTATTCCTGGGTTTGTAGAGCCAACATATATAGATAATAGAATGCTGCTTGATGGTGGAATTGTTTTTCCAACACCCGTACCTCCATTAATAGGTGAATGTGATTTTATTATTGCAGTAAATATTAGTAGAGGATTTGATACCAATGAGGAACCCGATAATATATTTGAAATTACTAATCGAGCGAGAGATATATCCACATTACATTTAAATTCTTATCTACTAAAACAGTCTGATTTTGTTATTAGTCCTGAACATAAAAACTTACATTGGTCTGCTTTTGATAAGACCGAAGAATTTATTGAAAATGGATATAGTGCAGCAGAGTCTGAAATGGAAAAATTATTAATTCAACTAGATTTTATGACAGAAAATATCAGCAAAACTTCTAAAGAAACATTTTGGAGTAAGCTAAGGAAAAGATTATCTTCTTAGCGCATTAATGAAAAAAATAATTCCAATATTAGCATATTTTTCTATTTTATTCGGTCAGTTTAGCGATCCTGCTGAATTTAAATTCAATATAAATAATACAAATCAAGGCGAAGTAGTTATCTTGGAGGTTCAAGCAAATATTGAAGATGAATGGCATATTTATGCAATTTATGATGTACCTGAAGGACCAGAACCAACAGTTATTAATATCACATCAGATCAAATTGTTAAGACAGGTAAAATTATAGAACCAGATCCTATTGTAACATATGATGAAGGTTTTGATAATATTACTAAGTACCATGAAGGCAATCCTTTATTTAAAGTACCTATTATTTTAGATAAAAATTTGTCTAATGGTATATATTCATTTGATGTAACAGTTCAATATCAGGTTTGTACAGGAAATCTATGTTATCCACCGAATGAATATAGCGAAACTGTTCAATTTGTGTTGGAAAGTGGTAATATAAGAGAGCAGTTTACAGTCAATAGTTTTGATTTTTCAAAAGACTCTGTATTTAATCGTTTAGAGCTAGACGATTCTGATATTGGAGGATTTCTTCTTATCTCACTAATTATGGGATTTGCTGCACTGTTAACACCGTGTGTTTTTCCAATGATACCCATTACAATTTCTTTTTTCTTGAAAAGAGGTGAAGACAAAAAAACTTCGCCTATTAAAGATGCTTCAGTTTATATGCTAGGTATTGTTATGACATTCACATTATTGGGTA
>JABHGE010000012.1:0-24799 GCA_018672235.1 Fidelibacterota bacterium
ACTGTGGAGTAGAGTTTGGAGTGGGTGTTCCAATCATCAAAATCCTTTATAGTCCCAATTCATTAATTCTTTCTTAAATTATGTGTAAATATTAATTTAAGGAGAATCATTATGGGTAATAGAATAGGTAATTTTTTTATTTTTTTAATTTTAACTGTATTCACTTTAGGTATTTATCCTTTTTATTTTCACGTTACAAGACAACAAGAAACAATTGATGTTTTAAATGAAATTAAAGAAGAACTCAAAAGACTAAATTAGAAAAATAAAGTGACCCAAAATAAACACCAACTACAAACTCATAAAAAAGATCTCAATCAAGCTAGAGTCATTTCAAGACAAATCGACGATGATATTCAGCAAGGTGAAGTTCTTCTCAGAATAGAGAAATTTTCATTCACAGCTAACAATGTAACTTATGGAGTTGCGGGAAATACGATTGGTTATTGGAAATTCTTTCCTGCTATAGAGAATTCAGACAATTCATGGGGGTGTATTCCAGTGTGGGGTTTTGCTGAAGTAATTATATCAAACAATGAAAATATTCAACACGGTGAAAGAGTCTTTGGCTATTTTCCGCCAGGAAGTACTTTAGTTGTAAAGCCAACAAATGTCTCAAAGCAAAATTTTATAGATGGTAAAGAGCATCGCAAGGAATTACCTCGTGTTTATAATAATTATGTTAGGATTAACGCAGAAAGAAATTATGATATCTCAATGGATAATATAAGAGCTTTACTTTTCCCACTTCATATTACCGCTTTTTGTTTGTGTGATGCATTGGAAGAACGCAATTATGAGGGCGCATCTCAAGTTATTATAATCAGCGCATCAAGCAAAACGGCAATTGGTTTAGCTCAAGGATTAGCTGAGAAAAAAGATACTCCAAAAATAGTTGGTTTAACGTCAAAGAACAATACCCAGTTTGTAAAAAACTTAGATTGTTATGATGAAGTCATTTCTTATGATAGTTTAAAAGATTTAGGTAATGAGTTGTCAGTTATGGTTGATATGTCTGGAAATCAACTTATTCTGTCTTCTTTACAAAAATTTTTAGGAAATAAAATGCTTAAATGCCTAACAGTTGGAATGACTCATTGGGATAAAAGTAGTACCGCAGAAGAAACGCTTGCTCAAGCTGAATTACAAGAAAGAACTGAGTTCTTTTTTGCGCCTACACATATTCAGAAAAGGTATAATGACTGGGGAAAGAAAGGTTATAATGAAAAAACTACTATTTTTATGAATGCCAGAGCTAAGCAAAGCCTTAATTGGATGACAATAAAAGAAATTTCTGGATTAGATAATTTTGTACAAACTTACGAAGAAATAGTTAGCGGAAATATTAATCCCAATGAAGGGATAGTAGTTTTACTTTAAATTCAAAAATGAATTCATACTTAATACTATTTGCAGCAATTTTATTTGAAGTTTTAGGCACCATGCTTTTGTCTGTATCGCAAAGTTTTACAAAAATATTACCAACGACTATTCTGTTGATTTCATATGGACTTTCTTTTTACTGTCTTGCTCTTGTATCGGAAAAACTTCCTTTAGCAGTCATATATGCTTCATGGGCGGGCTTAGGAGTATTTTCTGTAGCAGTGCTAAGTTATTTTTTCTATAAACAAACATTAAGCTGGCAAATGATTATTGGGTTGTTCCTAATTGTTGTTGGAGTTACTATTGTTAATATTTATAAAACGGAGATATAAAAATGAATAAAATATTAATATTACCATTTTTCTTCCTGTCTTTTCTTCATTCGCAGCAGATGCAAAGCTCTGAAGGCGCTTTATTCGGGACCCTAAATAATAACACTGAAACAAGAATCATTAAAGAATATTACGATGATCTTAATATCAGTATTAAGATAGAGCGTACCGTAAAAGGAAATATGAATCATGGTATTTATAGAGATTATTATGATAATGGACAGATTCGCACTGATGCTAATTATTATAATGGAGCATTAGATGGACCTTATAGTTTTTATCATGAAAATGGGAATGTATATGTCGAGGTTATTTATGATAAAGGGGACCTGGATGGACTTATTACTTTTTATAAGCCAAACGGAAAAGTTTTAGAAAAAATTATGTATAAAAATGGAACTCCTGTTAAGAAGCGATTAAGATAGCTTCATTTCATTGTTTTATGTTCACACACATTATCCATTATTCTCTTCATCTTTTAGTACCAGTTCTGTTTGGAAAACTTCTATTTAAAAGCCATTGGTGGTATGCTAGTCTTATTATGATATCTACAATGTTAATAGACTTAGATCACCTACTAAGTAGTCCTATCTTTGATCCTAATCGCTGTAGTATAGGATTTCATCCGTTGCATACAATATGGGCAGGAGTTTTATATGGTATTATGCTGATAATTCCTTCGTGGAAATGGCGTGCAGTTGCTATAGGTTGCTTATGGCATCTATGTACAGATTTAATTGATTGTCTGATTTAATATTTTTATAATGAATCCTATGAGAAAAATACTTTTTATTCTATTTATTTCACTAGCAATAGCGCAAAATTCTAACGAAGACTATCTAAAGCTAGAATTAAATAAAGCTGTAGCTGACATTAATAACAAAAAATTTAATAATGCAATTGCTAGAATTGAGAAAAATGATTTTTCTGAATCTGTGCTTATGAATCATGCCTTAGTATTAAAAATGAAAGCTTCCCATGGTAATGGAGATTTGAAAAAAGCATTATCAGCGAGTAGAGATATTAACGTTAGCATCCTAGAGCCTAATCTTCAAACAATTTATTATATAGAAATGGGAGATATATTTTCCGAAATGGGATTTTTTGATAAATCTTTTGAATATTATTTAATGGCCAATAAAAGCAATACTGACCTGAAGTCTAATAAGCGTATTAATCAGCGACTTAAAAGGTTGGTCAGAATGGAGTTAGATGAACAGCAAATCGCTTCTTTAATATTTACTGAATATGATTCCATCAATATCAATATCTTAATATTGGCACAATCTTTTTCTATGGCAAGAAGCGGATCCAGCGATTTAAAAGATACATTTAATTCTATTGATTATAGTCTACTGCCAAGAGAGTTAAGATCTTCTCATCGCTATCTTAAAAAAAATATTTCAAGCAATAATTCATTTGGACTAAAAATGGGAGTAGTGTTACCATTATCGGGTGAAAATTCAATACAGGCCAAAGCATTTTTATCGGGCTTAAAAGAAGGAAATGAATTATCAGATAATAAGAATAAAATTCAATTTATTGTTGTTGATAATTATGGGAAACAATTGAATACAGTGCGAGCATGCAACGATTTGATAAACTTTCACAAAGTAGATGCTATCATTGGTCCTCTTTCAGATAAAAATTTGATAGCAGCTGCAACCGCATTATCTAATTTTGATATCCCAATCTTTGCACCAAATTCAAATAACGAAAGCATTCATTCTATTAATAAAAATGTCTACTTATTAGACTCATCGCTAGATGTTAAAAATCAAGTTTTAGCTAATCATGTAGTCAATAATCTTAATTTGGAAAAAGTAGCAATTATTGCTCCAAGAACCAAAGAGGGAGTTGATGAAGTTGATTCTTTTTTAAAAGAAATGGATAGACTAAATAAAGAGCCCGTTTCTATTCAGTGGTACGAAAATACAGATCCTATAGATTTAAGAAGTTTATTTAAAAATTTACGAGAGATTGCTTGGGAAATTAATGCTCAAGCTGAGTATAAAGAGTTCTTAGGGGTTGATATTGATATACTCGATTCAATGTTTGATGTAGAATCTGATGAGGTGTATGATATTTTTAATATACAAGAAGATGAAAGTATCGATTCTACTAAAGTTGTTCTAGACTCTATTGATGGACTTTTTTTCCCACTCGCAGATGAAGGATTGACGTATGTTGCTTCACAAGTTTCATTATCAAACCTTGAAACACAATTACTGGGAAATGATTTGTGGTTAGATATCGATTTCATTAATCAGGAGAGTATTTCCCCTCATATATCAGGCATGTATTTTGTTAGTACATTTAAACCTAATTATAGAATTGGAAATGAATTTGACTATGACCCTAAGCTCAATAATTTATTTCATTATGGTTTAGATTTTGCTCAGTTTATTATTGAATCAGATAATAAGAATAATAATTTTTCTTTTTTCAATCAAGACAACTCAAATAAAGCCTCTAATACTAGATCGTTTGATTTTAGTTCAGGTATGGTAAATCAAGGTGTTAATATACTCAAGTATTCAAATAAGCGCATTGTCCAAACAAATATGATAACTGAATAATATTTTTTATGTGGATTGATTATTCCAAAAAAATTGATATAAAAAATTTAAATATCATATTTAATACAGATAATCAAACACCATTTTTATCAAATAATATCATTGTTAGTATGGAGCAAACACATTCTAACAATGTTCAGATTGTGACCGGAAATAGTAAGATATATAATGCTACAGATGCTTTGTTTACATCCAATAATGCAGTTGCATTAGAGATTAAAGTAGCAGATTGTATGCCAATATTTTTATTTGATAGAAATTCGTCTTTATTCGGGACCATCCACGCTGGTTGGAAAGGATTAGCAGCAGGTATTATTGAAAATAGCATAGCATTGCTTGAGAAAAATAATTTTCAACTAGATGATATTATTGTTTTTATTGGACCATCTATTAGTCAAAAAAACTTTGAAGTTCAAAGCGATGTAATGTCTTATTTTGATTCTAAATTTTCCATAGTAAAAGATGAAAAGATTTTTTTAAGTTTACAGGATGTTGCAATTGATAAATTTACCTCTTTTGGTATTTCTAATATTATAGATATAAAAGAATGTACTTACGATAACCTGAGTTATCATTCATACAGGCGCAATAAAACAAATGAAAGAATGAAAGGTTGGATTTACTACAATGAATGAATTAATTAATTATTTGATTTTAGGATTTGTGCAGGGTGTAACAGAGTTCTTTCCTATAAGCAGCTCAGGACATCTAGTTTTATTCCAAGACTTTCTAGGGATTGATAATGCAGGAGCTTCTGCAGAGATTATTGCACATTTTGGCACTTTATTTAGCATTATTCTTTTTTATAGAGCTACATTTTTTTCAAACAAGAATTCAGATGATTTTTTTCATGTACATACTTTAAAAATGCTCATCATATCTACTATTCCTGCTGTATTGTGCGGTTTATTTTTTGATTTAGAAGTATTCTTTAATTATAATTTTGTTAAAACTGCTTTATTATGTAATGGACTATTCTTAATTGCGCTAAGCGGCTTAAGGGATGTAATGGAAAAGTCTACAATCTTTGATAATCCTTTGCCATGGCAATGGAATTATAAAACTTCACTTTTCTTGGGTCTATTTCAGGCTCTGGCCATACTTCCTGGAATATCAAGATCTGGAATGGTTATTAGTTATGGATTATTTATTGGTCTAGAAAAAAAGAAAATAATTCAGTATGCCTTTTTTATGGCAGTTCCTGTGATTCTGCTATCAATTGTTTACAAAGTATTATTTTCTGATGGTTTTGAAGCGGTTGCCTTTCAATCGGGGTTAGTTTTATTTTTGTCATCATTTGTATTCGGATATTTTAGCTTAATATTTCTAATAAAATTTCTTGAAAGATTTAGTTTTGCTTGGTTTGGATTCTACTGCATAATTATTAGTTTAGTATTATGATAGAAACTATTTTTATTTTATATCTATTGCTGATTGTATGTATTGGTCTATTATCAAATAGATTTGTTTCATCACAATTAGATTTTTTATTAGCTGGAAGACGTTTAGGTCCATGGGTTACAGCTTTTTCTGAAAGAGCTTCAGGCGAATCTGCATGGCTTATTTTAGGATTACCTGGAGCTGCTATTGCCGTAGGGTATGGTGAGATCTGGGCAGTCATCGGTATTACATTAGGTATTATTTCATCATGGTTTTTAATTGCAGAAAAACTAAGGTATGAAACAGAAAAATATGAAGCTCTTACTGTTCCTGAATATCTTCATAAAAAGTTTAATGATTCTTCAGGTATTATCAAGTTAGCATCCGCTATTATTATCGGCATATTCTTTACTTTCTATGTATCTGCACAATTTCATGGTTCAGGTAAGATATTAAATACAATCTTTGGAATTGATCCATTATATGGAATTACTTTGGGAGCATTTGTAATCATTTTATATACTATTATGGGTGGTTTGCTAGCTGTTGCATGGACAGATCTTCTTCAAGGAATTTTAATGATTGGTACATTGGTAATTTTACCTGTTGTAGGATTGATTGAACTATCTTCTCTTGAAACACCATTATCAGAGTTATTGATGAGTGCAGATCCCTCAAAAAGCTCTTTATTTGCGGGCACGACAGGACTTGCTGCGCTATCGGTAGCTACAGGGGGACTAAGTTGGGGATTAGGCTATTTTGGACAACCTCATCTTCTTATTAGATATATGGCCATTAGCTCTGTAAAAGATGTAAAAAAAGCTAAATGGATTGCCACTATGTGGGCGATTCCAGGAATTTCAGGTGCATTCTTAATAGGCGTTGTAGGTATGGGGTACTTCGGAGAAGATTTCTTTGTTGGAAAAGATCCAGAAATTATTATGCCTCTATTAGCACAAACCTTATTACCGGGTTGGTTGGCTGGCTTATTAATATCTGGAGCAGTAGCAGCAATGATGTCTACAGCAGATTCACAGTTATTGGTATCTACATCAGCTATTAGCGAAGATTTGGGCATGAGCGTTATTAAGAAGAGAAAAAAATCAGATACCTTATTAAATACCAGGATAATTACAATATTATTAGGAATATTTGCTTATATGGTAGCAATGTATTCTGAATATTCAGGCAATACAATTTTTGGTATTGTTAGCTTTGCTTGGAGCGGTCTTGGTTCATCATTTGGCCCGGCAATATTGCTAGCATTATGGTGGAAAAAAACTACCAGAGAAGGAATAATCTCAGGACTGTTTACGGGCGCTATTACCACTCTTATATGGGGAAGTAGTCCATACTTAAAATCGATTGTTACTGAAAGATTGAGTAGCTTTGTTTTTGCTTTTATTATGATTGTTATTATTAGTAAGTATAAGAAATGATTAAAGCATTACAAGCAATTCAAGATATTAAGAGTAATCCAAATAATAACTATTTGCTAGTCGGAGATAGTGATTTTTTATATCTATATCTTAAAAAAATAATTAAAGAATCAAATACAGATATCATCGAAACAAAATTATTCGATTGCTTAGATAAATCAACATCTCAAGAAGAGATACTAAGTACATTGAATGCTATAGATTTATTTGCAGAGAAGCATTTAATTATTCTTAAAAATATTAATAAAATTTCAGCTAAAAATAAGGATATCTTCAAAAATGCTTTATCAGACAAAGAGAATCCTAATAGAATTATATGCGTTGATCATAGTTTCTTAGGTTTTGATTATGGATCAAAACAAAACTTTATTAAAAATCCTATCTCAAAAGATATAAGTGACTTATTTACTGTTATTGATATCACTACTCCATTTGAAAGCGAAATGATTAGATGGATTAGAATATTTTCTGATGATTTAGAGTTTAAAATGACCAGAGATATTGCAAATAGCTTAATTGATATATTTGGCACAAATTTTTCAGCTATATATAATGAAATTTCAAAATTAAGTATTATTGCAGAGGATATAGATAGCTCTAAAGATGAATGGCTAGATAGTTTCTATGATTGGAAAAAGAATAAGCAGATCTGGGAGTTTAACTATGCTGTATGCGATAAAGATGTAGATAAAATCTTAGCATTTGGTTCATCGATTATGAATCAATTTGGATTACTATATATGACAAATTCTATCTTTACAATATTCGAAGCACTATTTTATGCAAAATTAAATAATGGAACAATTACGGATAATAGTCGTAAGATTTTAAGAGGTAAGATTGTAAACAAGATTTCTTCTTCCTCAAATAAGTATACTTTATTAGAGATTGAAACAGGTATTAAGTTATTAAGTGCACTAGATAAAAAAATTAAAACAAGAAATATTATAGATGAATCAGAATTTACAAACCTTATCAGCGGAATCTTCAGAAATGAATAGCCCTTTCAAGTTAACAGATGAAAAGTTAATTGCTAGGTTTCAAGACGGAGATATAAATGCTTATAATGAATTAGTTAATAGATATAAAGACAGATTATTAAATTTTGTTTTTAGATATTTCAACAATAGAGAGCAAGCAGAAGACGTAGTTCAAGAAACATTAATCAAATTATACACGCACGCTAGTTATTATAAGAATATTGCAAAATTTTCAACCTGGCTCTATACAATTGCTAAGAATAATGCATTGACAGAATTGAGAAAAAATAAAAGAAAAAGAACTGATTCGTTATGGACAAATGAAGGAAAGCCTATTGATATTGAAACAAAAGGTGATTCTTTGGAGAAGACAGTGCATAATGAGATAGCAGTTGAAGCATTGAATAGATATTTAGATGAAATACCTGAAAATTTTAGAATTGCAGTCATATTACGAGATTTCCAGGAACTTTCTTATGAAGAAATAAGTAAGATACTTGAAATACCGATTGGAACTATTAAGTCGAGAATTAATCGAGGTAGAATTCAATTGAGTGAAAAAATGAAACATTTTAAGGAGCAGTAAATGGATTACAATAAATTTGAAGATAGAATTTCTCGCTGGATTGAGAATGATATGGATATAAAAGAAAGAAAAGAATTTGAAAAATTCTTATCAGATCATCCAGAATATCAATTAAAAGTAGAGGAAGTGCGCAATACTATCTCAGCCATGAATCAAGCTCCGAATCTAAAAGTTTCACCTGATTTTGATACTAACTTAAATCAAAGACTGAAGACATTAGGCTTAAGTGAGAATGTGAAAAAAGGTATTTTTGGATTTTCTAATCAAAATTTTGTATACATGACACTTACATTAGGTGCAATTTTTGTACTGACTTCCTTTCTAGTGCAATCTAATTCAACATATATGTTTGCTGAAAAAGAATCAGAGAGTAGAGAGATCTTAAGCCCATCAGATTCTTTAGAAGCAACAGATGAAATGGACGAAATGAAAGATATTGATTTGTTAAATAATATCGATGGATCATTTGTAAACGATCAACAATAATTTCTGTAAAATTGAATCTATAATTATTTATCTAGATTAATTTAACAAAATTGAATATATCCATACTCCTATGTAATTTGCATTTGTATGTTAAAAAAATCTAATAGCATTGTACTATCTTGTCTTTTTGTATGGAGTTGTAGTATTCCAAGTACAAATATTGACACTATTTCAGATTCCAATGAAGTAAAATCAGAAAAAATATCCCAAGATGAAACGCAAGACTTGTCCGGTATTCAATTCTTTATGGATGGAATGATGTTTATGGAACAAGGTGAGTATTCTAGAGCTATCATTGAATTTCAAGAAGCAATTGAAAAAGGTTCTAATTCTGCCGAAGTATATTATTCTATATCAGAAGGATATTGGATGATACAAAAGTACGATAAGAGCATTTATTATGCATTGAAGGCGATAGAAAAAGATCCTATCACTCCAGACTATAAAATATCTTTAGGAAAAAAATATATTGCATTAAATGACCTGAACGCATCATTAGAAATTTTTGAAAAATTAGCTCAGAATGAAACTAATAATGCTGAGATTTTATTTATTATTGGAGATTTAAAATCGGAGTTAAAAGATATAGATGGCGCTTTAGTATACTATCAAGAAGCTTATGACAAAGATAATAGTCTTACATTAGCATTGGAAGTAGCATCTCAATTAGCTATTGAGTTTAATCATAGAGATTCTGCTCTTGTTGTTAAAAAATTATTATTATCAAATCCTAGTAATCCTGAATATTTAAAATTATATATTGAATCAATTTCACAAAAAAATAGTCTCAGTGAAATAGAATCTTTATTAGATAACGATGAACTGAAATCAAATCCATTTATCAATAATCTTTATAATCAGTTGGCTTATGAATATTTAAGAAATGGATACTATGATAAGTCTGAAGAATTCTTTGAAAAATCGTTAGAGATTAACGATAAAGACCGATTTGCATTATATTATTTATCTACGCTGTATAGAGAATCTGGAAAATTCGATCAATCGATTGCATTATCTGAAAAGCATATTAGCTCTTATCCCGACGATCAAGAAGGGTACATAAACAAGAGTATATCATTATTGAGCATCCAAAGATTTGATACCGTAATACATGAGCTATCGAATGCTCTAAAATTATTTCCTGAAGATTTTGAAGTAAATTATTTTTTAGGGTTAGCGCATTATTCATTGAAAGAATTTGAAAGTGCAGAGATTTTTTATCAAAAAGCTTTATCGCTTGATACTAGTTCTATACCAGCCATGCATGCCTTAGCTATGGTATATGATCAAAATAAAAAATGGGACAAGTCAGATAAGCTTTATATAGATTTAATCACAATTAATACTAGCGATGCTCAGGCATATAATAATTATGCATATAGTTTAATAGAGAGAAATGAAGATGCAGACTATGCATTGACACTTGCAAAGAAAGCAATTGAGTTGAGTCCAAAAACATCATCTTATTTAGATACAATTGGTTGGATATATTTCAAATTAAATGACTTTGAACAGGCAAAAGAATTTATTGGTCAGGCTATTGTATATGATGAATCTAGTTCAGTTGTATTGGAGCATTATGCAGACATATTAATAGAGCTAAATGAACTAGATGAAGCATTAATTTTCTATAATAAGGCTCTTGATTTAGATGAAGAAAATTTAGAGTTAATAGAAAAAATTTCTAACTATAACTCTAGAGAGCCAAATGAATAAATGGCTAGTTTTTTTATTGCTCATGCTAAGTAGCTGTTCCTCAAATAAAAATTTTGTGTTAATCGATAGCGCAGACCATGCTACTATTGAAGGACTAAAGAAAGAATTTACTAGATCTTTTGGATCTGGAAAATTAATAGGCAAAGGACAATCAAATTTTTCATCAAACTTTGTATTCGAATCAAAAGATGAATTCTCATATATTGTTTTCAAAGATATTATAGGTAGAAAATTATTCTTAGTCGAAATTGATAAAAATAATATTCGATATGTTGATATGAGAAAAAATAAAGAAATAGATGTAGAAGGTTTTAATAAATTTTTTCCTATAGCTACAGAATTTGATTCAAATATCTATAAAAAATTATTGTGGGGTACACCCTACGTGTTTGAAGATATACAAGTTAAGACAAAAAATATTTTCTTGATATCAACAAAGCTAGTTAGCGATGACGGTAGTAACTTCTTAAATGAGCTAACATTTTCTTTAGACAATGATAAACAAAAATATACAATACTTTTTACAAGAAGAAATTTTGAGATATAAATGAAGTTATCCATTATTATTCCGATCTATAATGAGCAAGAATCTTTAGATAGTCTATTTAATGAACTATCAGGTCTATTTGCCGATGAATCCGGAACCGAGATTATTTTTATAAATGATGGCTCCACAGATAAAACTTTATCTGCTCTTGAGGAAAAAATAAAACATTACTCTAGATGGAAAATAATTAATTTATATCGTAATTATGGAAAATCTGTCGCATTGCAAGCAGGATTTGATACTGCAAAAGGAGAAATTATTGCTACAATGGATGCTGACTTGCAAGACAACCCCAAAGAAATTTATCCTTTAATTGATGAATTGAATAAAGGTTATGATGTGGTGTCTGGTTGGAAAAAAAGTCGAAAAGATCCATTTGAAAAAAAAGTAGCATCAAAAATCTTTAATTTTTTTGTTAGAATTTTTAGCGGTCTTATTATACATGATTCTAATTGTGGTATAAAAGTCTTTAAAAGAGAAGTAACTCAGATGTTAACATTGTATGGAGGTCGACATAGATATATCCCTCTATTAGCTCATCAAAAGAAATTTTCAATTTCAGAAATTGTTGTAGATCACAGAGAAAGAAAATTTGGTGTTTCTAAATATGGCATGAAGCGTTATTCCGATGGATTTTTTGATTTTTTAACTATCTTATTTTTAGGTAAGTATATGGATCGTCCATTACATTTCTTTGGATCATTAGGGTTTGTTTCGGTATTACTTGGAATAATCACTGAGACTTATATTTTATATCTAAAATATATTCTACTTGATTCATTTCAGCAGCATGTGGCGTTAATTATCTTTGGAGCAATTTTAATTATTGTAGGACTTCAACTTTTTACCTTCGGTCTAATGGGTGAGTTGATAGTTAATAAAAAATATAAAGATAGAAATTATATTAAAGAAATCATTGAGTAGTCGATTAAAGATTGTTACCATAGGTCCATTTCCCCCTCTAAGAGGAGGTATTTCTGATTTTCATGAATCTTTAGTTGCGCAGCTTAGCAAAAAAAATAATGTATCAGTATTAAATTTTAAATCTTTATATCCAAAAATTTTGTTCCCAGGAAAATCTCAGTATACGGAATATAAAAATACATCTGATAGCGTTCAGACTACCCTAAATCCTTTAAATATTTTAAGCTGGTTTAAAGGTAAGTCTTTCATTAAAAAGAAAAACCCAGATAGATTGATTATTTCCTATTGGAGTTTCTTTTTTATTCCAATCTATATGTTCTTGCTTGGCTCTATAAAAAAGGGTCATAGGTATGTTTTATTTCATAATGTTATTTCGCATGAAAATAGAATTTTTGAAAAGTTTTTTCTAAGATTATTTATCAAGAAGATAGATCGTTGTATCGTTATGAATGAATATAATGAAAAATTAATTTTACAAATAAATCCTAAGGCTAAGATTATCAGAAATTTTCATCCTATATACGAAATACCTTACAAAGATGATAAACGTAATTTTTATAAAAAGGATCTTAATATACAGAAAAATAATGTTGTATTATTCTTTGGACTCATTAGAAAATATAAAGGATTAGATCTTTTAATTAATGCTATTGCACTAAGTAAGGATAAAGTAAATAATTTGAAAGTTTTAATTGTTGGAGAAAATTATGAACCTATGGATACATATCATAAAATGATTGCAGATCATCAAATGGAGGAGTCCTTTATTTTTGTTAATAACTTCATCGGTAAAACTGATATTGAAAAATATTTTTTATCTTCAGATTTAGTTATTCTTCCTTATAAATCTGCATCTCAAAGTGGAGTCCTTTCTTTAGCATATAATTTTAATCGTCCCGTTATTGTAACCAACGTTGGAGGACTGGCTGATTATATTTCAGATAACAAGTCTGGATTTATTACACAGCCAAATTCACAAGATATTAGCAATAGAATTAATATATTTTTTGAGAAAGACTTATTTAAAGATATGAGTCAATTTATAAAAGATGACAAAAAAAGATTTTCATGGAAATCATTTGAACAGAAATTAGATTTATATGGATAGTATAAAAATCATTCATCCAAAGATTCACCTTATAGTTCTTAATTGGAATGATAAAGAGTTAAGTGGTAAGTGCTTGTCTTCTATTGAAAAAGTGTCCTATCCAAATTATGAAGTTTTGATTGTTGATAATAATTCAAAGGATGGTTCAGTTGAATTTTTTAAAGAAAACTTCTCGCAATATGATGTTTTGTCTTTAGAAGATAATCTAAAATATGCTGGAGGAAATAATGCAGCAGTCGAATATCTCAAACCAAAGGAAGAAGATTTTTTAGTATTTATTAATAACGATACTATAGTAAGCTCAGATTTTCTCGATCATCTAATTTCTCCTTTTTTAAATGACGCTAATTGCATTATTACAGTTCCTAAAATCCTTTTTGCAATGGATATCAATAAAATATGGTATGCTGGAGGAATAGTTAATATGTGGAAAGGAAAAATAGATCATATTGGCATAAGAAATTTTGATGGACCACGATACTCATTCATGATGGAAACTGATTATGCTACAGGATGTTGTTTGTGCATCAACTCTGCTGACTTTAAAAAATTAAACTATTTTGATACTATGTTTAATATGTATTGTGAGGATGTAGATTTAAGTATAAGGGCTAAAAAAATGAATCGCAAGATTGTGTATAGTCCCAAATCAATTATATTACATAGCGTATCTCAATCATTAGGAGAAAACTCTTTTAAAAAAATACAAAATAAATTATTAGGACAGGTGAAACTATTTTGGAAACATGCATCAGGTTTGCAAATAATAACATTAACTTTTCACTGGTTATTATTTTATTTGCCATTGGGTTTTTTAAAGTGGATTTATTTTAAGTTGAAAGAAAAATGAAAGAAAAAAATTTAGGTAAGAAAGTTGCTAGCGAAGCGATTGTATCATTTGCAGGAATGAGCGCAGGTTCAGTTTTCCGTTATTTATTTTCAATTTTTATGGCTAGATGGTTAGGTCCTCAGATGTTAGGCTTGTATTCGCTTGGTAATGCAGTAACTCGCATAGGAGAAATATTTGCTATAATGGGTCTTGATAATGGAGTACTTAGATTTGTTAGTCGAGAAGATAGAAACAGCTCAAATGCTCAAAATAGTATTTATTCGTCTATAAAAATGGGATTTATTTCGAGTATTATTATCGCTATCGTTCTATATTTTTCTGCAGAATGGATTGTATTAAAGTTTTTAGCGGAAGATCCATTTTTAATTAATATTATACAATTTTATGCTTTTACATTACCCTTTACAGTAACCACACTCATTGCATCATTTGCTACTCAAGGATTCAAAATATTAAAGTATAAGATTTTTGTTAATCAAATTATAAATCCCGCAGTATTATTAGTTTCTATGATTGCTTCTTATCTAATATTTGGACCAAAAATAGCTATTCTTATTCCTACATTTTTATCTGCATTTATTGGTATGATATTTATACTATTTTTTCTAAAGAAATTTATAGCATTAGATTTAAAGAAGTTTATTTCTACTCCATTCAATACAAAAATTTTAAAATTCTCTATTCCGTTAATGTTTGTTTCAGCAATTGGTATCATTATGCACTGGACAGATATATTAATGCTAGGCATTTTTTCTGATGCAAGTGCAGTAGGTAAGTATCACCCTATTGAAAGGACCGCTGGCCTTATTAGAATGATATTATTTGCATTTGCAGGTATATTTGCACCTCTTTTCTCACAATATTTTCATGAAAATAATTCAGAAAAAATGAAAGAGATTTATCAGTTATCAACAAAATGGATATTTGTAGGATGTTTGCCTTTATTTATTTTTTTAATGCTATTTTCTAATCCAATGCTAATGTTATTTGGAAATGAATTTGATAATGGCTTAGCATTAAAGATTTTATCAGTTGGAATAATGATTCAAGCTTTTTTTGGCCTAGGTTCTTCATCGTTAACGATGAGTGGTTTTTCAAATATAAATTTGTTAAATGTATTAGCAGCTTTAACGATTAATATTATTATGAATATTATTTTGATTCCACAGTATGGCATTATAGGAGCAGCTTCTGCTACTACAAGTGCTTTATTTTTTATTAGTTTTTTAAGGTTTTTTGAAAATTATTATATACTAAATTTGAATGTTTTTTCATCAAAGCTATTCAAGCCTTTACTATCTGGGTTTTTAACAGTATTAACAATTTTTTTACTTCAGAGATATGTTTTAAACCTGCTAGACTATTCATCTTCACTTTTAAATCTAATTTTGTACTTACTAGTCGGTATTTCTCTTATATTTATTGGATATTTTTCTTTTTATGCACTACTGGGAATAGATAAAGAAGATAAAGACATGATTGATAGCTTAAAGCACAAAATATCTAATCAAGCATGAATAAATATTTATTAATTATCATCTATTCGCTTTGGGTTATGCTATTTTTCTATCCAGTAATTTTCTATAATAACATGTTTGGATCGGGAGATACATTAAATCCCTATTCTGTTAATCATATTCTAGATATATATAAATCAAAGATTGGTCATTGGCCTTTATGGCAGCCATGGATTTTCTCTGGCATGCCTACTATGGAAGCATTTACATATATTAATGAATTATACTTTCCAACTAAGTTGATGATTGGATTAGGAATCTCTGATCTTAATATTCAGTTAATACATTTGGTTTTTTCTGGCGTAGGAATGTATTTGCTCCTAGAACAATTTAAGATGGATAGGTTGATATCATTTGGTATAGGCTTACTATGGATTCTAAATCCTTACCTTATAACCATGATTGTTTTTGGACACGGCAGTCAAATGATGACAGCAGCATATATTCCTTGGCTACTGTATGGTGTCAATAGACTAAAAAATTCTATATCAATAGAATCATTGGCTCTATTATCCTTGTTAATAGGATTGCAACTACAGAGAGGTCATGTCCAAATAGCATATTATTCTTGCATGCTAGTTGGAGCATACTTTCTGTACTCTTTTATAATGAAAAAACAAAATAAGAATAAGTATTTATTATACTTTATTATCTCATGCGGTTTAGGATTTTTGCTAGCATCGCATATTTACTATCCGTCACTAGATTATTTAGATAACTCCATCCGATCTGGTGGCAATAATCACTATCAATACGCTACAAATTGGTCTATGCACCCCAAAGAGCTACTAACTTATCTATTTCCTTATTATTATGGTTTTGGAGGTTCGTCTTATTCTGGATATATGCCTTTTACTGATTACCCTAATTATGTCGGATTCTTTGTCATTTTTTCTGCCTTATTTTCTTTCATTAAGCTTAATGCGCAGAAGGCTTTCTTCGTAATTATTCTTGCACTATCAATACTTTTATCTTTTGGAAAATATTTTGATGTTCTTTATGAATTCTTTTATTCGTTTTTTCCTTACTTTAGCAATTTTCGAGTACCAAGTATGATTTTGATTATATCAAATTTTACTCTCTATATACTTGCAGCTTTTGGTCTAAAAGATATTATTGTTAGTATTTTGAATATAGATAGATTTAAAAATTTTGAATCAAAAATTATTATATCCATATTTTTACTTTTCTCAATAATTGATATTTATAGAATTAATAAAAATATTATTTCTCCGTCAGATGAGAGCGCACAAAAATCACAAATAATATCAACAGAAAAATTTAACTCATTTTTTGAAGAAGATGAGGCGATTAAGTTTTTAAAAAATGAATCAGAGTTGTATAGAGTTTATCCAGTAGGAGAATTATTTCAAGATCCTAAGTTAAAATTCCATGGTATTCAATCTGTTGGAGGCTATCATCCGGCTAAATTTAGACACTATACAGATCTTTTAAATGAAACCAATAATTTATTATCAATTTCCGTTCTAAGGCTTTTAAATGTAAAGTATTTATTAAGTTCAGTAGAGCTGAATCATAAAGATTTTGAGCTATCTATGACCACTCCCTACAGCTCTGCATTTGGTGAGATAGATTTGAATATTTATAGATTAAAAAACAACCTTCAAAGGGCTTGGTTTGTAAAAAATATTATTAAAGAAGATCAGAATTTATATAATTATTTAACAGCTACAGCTTTTGATCCTGAAAATATTGCAATCGTTAAAGACTTGGAATCACAATCATTTTCCAGGGGAGAGATTATTAATTTAGATTGGAGTATTCATGAGGTCTCTATAGATGTAAATGTAACTTCAGAAAGCGCTTTTCTTGTTTTAAGTGAAATAAATTATCCTGATCGATGGAAAGCAACTGTAGATAATCAAGATGTTAAAATATATGAAACAAATGGAGTGCTTAGAGGATTGCTGTTGAATAAAGGAATACATTCTATTATATTTAAGTATGATGATAGTTTGTTTAAATCATTACTTATTTTTTCCAATATAATGCTATTCCTTATGTTTTTTATATTGATAAAACCTTTTCTAATGCGCTTGTTAAAAGAGTATAGCTAAACTAAATTTACTGTATGATAACAAATAAATTAATTTTTCAAGAATCTCAAGCATCATTCTTTGATGTCTTCCTTGCGCAGTTGCCAATTTTTTTAATATTTTTGATTCTATACTACTTTATCTTACGACCAAACAATAAAAAACAAGATAATGTAAAAACCCTTCAAAAAAATTTAAAAAAAGGCGATAGTATTGTTACTATTGGAGGCATACATGGAAAAATTATTCAAGTAAGAAATAATAAGGCTACTCTTCGAGTGTCTAATAATAATGAGCTTACAGTAGATGTTACAGCTGTGACCAGACTAAAGAATTCAGAAAATAAAGAATAAAATGGCAGTTCAAAAAGTAGTTACTTATGGGCATAAAGCTTTACGAAAAGCATGTACAGACATCACAGACTTTTCTAATGTAGATAGCTTAATTAATGACTTATTTGATACTATGTATGAATTTGATGGCCTTGGTTTAGCTTCCAATCAAATTGGAATTAACAAAAGAATTTTTGTAGTTGATATAAAACATATGTCTGGATATGGCGACACATCACCAATGGTGTTTATGAATGGAATCATTGATAGTGGAAGTGGATCTTGCGTGGATTCAGAAGGTTGTTTGTCATTGCCTGAAATTAGGATTAACGTCGAAAGATTTGATACCATTACTTATAGCTATGTTGATGAAAATTTAGAGATATGTACTAAAGAGTTTTCTGGATTTTTAGCAACTGTAATTCAACATGAAAATGATCATTTAGATGGAAAATTAATTACAGATTATGCTACTCCTTCAGACATTTTAAAGTATGATAAGGCACTGAAATTAATGAAGTCTAATAATGTTGAATAAATCTATCAAAATTATATTTTTTGGGAATACAGAGTTCTCCAATCCTGTTCTTTTAAAATGTAATGAATCTTATGATGTTGCTTCTGTTGTTACAAATCCATCAAAGAAAATGGGTCGAGGACAAAAACTTTTTGATACTCCAGTAAAAATTCTTTCAAATGATCATAATTTAGAGATTATTGAATGCAACGATCTTACAGACAAAGAATTTGCCAAAAAATTAGAAGATATAAAGCCTGATTTATTTGTTGTTGTTGCTTATAAAATCCTTCCAAAATCTTTATTGAGTATTCCTAAGTTTGGTGCAATAAATCTTCATTCTTCTTTGCTTCCCAAGTATAGAGGAGCAGCTCCTATTCAAAGAGCAATACTTAATCATGAGAAAGTGACAGGAATATCCACTTTTCTTATTGAGCCTAGAGTAGATACAGGAAAAATTTTAGAGCAAGCCGAATGCGATATTAATGATAATGATAATTATGGATCATTGTCTGAAAGATTAAGTAATATTGGAGCAGACTTAGTTGTTACTTCTATAGAAAAATATCTAAATGATAAGATTGAACCTTACTTACAAGATGAATCTTTAGTCACTTTAGCCCCAAAAATTTTGAAAGAAGAATTTCTTATTGATTGGAAAAAGTCTGCGTCAGATATACATGCTAAGGTAAGAGCCTTTAGCCCTTATCCTGGAGCATATACCTTTCTTGATAAAAAGAGAGTCAAATTTTTTCAATCAGAGCTAATAGATAATCAACATTCAAGCACACCTGGATATGTTACTAGCGTTATCAGTGGTTCTTTTGATATTGCATGCGGTCTTGGGTCCTTGAGAGTTTCTAAGGTGCAAATAGAGGGAAAGAAGGCCATGCCTGCAAAAGATTTTATATTAGGAATGCCTACATTAAAAAATAGTAGATTTGGTTAGGTGAGATTCTTTAAGCATATATTAATTTTTTTAAGTACTGGAATATTTTTTGTTCTATTTATTAATTATTTATTGATGCCTACATATATCAATCAAAGAAGTATGATAGCTATACCAAGCCTTGAAGGCCTAAGTGTTGTAGAAGCAGAGTCTATTACTAAATCTGAGGGTATCGAAGTAGTTGTTGCAGATACAATCTTTACAAATGATATCAATCCAGGAATTATATTAGAGCAATTTCCTGCAGCAGGAAAAGAAGTAAAAATAGGCAGAGCTATTAAAATTAAAATTACTCAGTTAAATCAGAAAATAGTAGTTCCTGAATTATTAGGTAAAACTTTGAGATCATCTGAAATAGAATTAGATCAAATTGGAGTAAGTGTAGATTCCGTATACTATTCTTATAGTCCAAACTATCCCAAAGGAATTGTATCTTGGCAAAGTCCTGCACCACTAGATAGCATTAGAAAAGGGTTTGGTGTAAGAATTGAAGTTAGTACGGGTTTAGCACCAAACGATTTTATTGCCGTACCTGATTTACAGGGCATTTTCTATAGCGAAGCTATAAAAAAAATAAATGAACTTGGACTGAAAGAAGGATCAATTCAATTTTTGGCTCAAGATAAATTTTTACCAAATACCGTATTAAATCAAAATCCAAAAGAAGGTACTAAAGTGTCTCAAGACAGTTCTATAAATCTGATTATTAGCAAATGATAAATCTTATAAATAAAAAATCATCATATATTATTATCTTAATGACTTTATTGACAGGATTCACTCTATATTCCTGTTCAAAATCTTCTTATCAAGAAGAAAAATTAGCTACTGTTATTGAGCCTTCTTTTCAATATAATTTAGAATTTAATGATATAGATATAATGTATTCTGACTCACTGTATTATGAATTAGAATTTGATATGATTGGTATGGATGCTCTAGATATGCTGATTAAAATTGATGATAGTCTGTATGATTCTATTATAATTGCAGATATCGATTCTTCTACTGAAATATTAAGCGGATATATTCCTTTGAATTTAAATGGTATGGATATCAATATTTCTTTTGTCGATAGCGATGTTATTGTTTCTAATGAAGATTATACTCTGCCTGCGATAAGAGATATAGAAGTACTTACATTTACAGCCAATGGAAGTAATAAATATTTTAATAGTCTATTTGAAGGCAATAAAATTGTAAATAATAAGAATATTATTTATGACAAATTTAAGAATTATGACTTTGCTAATACTGAAGTAATCATACTGAATGACCTAGATATATTGTCTGAAAAAATGATAGTACAATTACAAAAATTTCTTTTAAATGAAGGTTATATCTTTGTCCTAATGAATGAAAATATAATAGAAAATAATAAATTATTTTATAGCTTGGGCTATCCAAAGGTCAAAGCTATCCGAGGGTCATCAAGGAACCAATTTTTTTCAATGACAGATGAAGGATTTTTACAGGAGCATTCATTTCAGTCTAGAGATTTGATTGATAACTCTCAATTATATAGATATTTTGAGCTTAAAAACGTTGAAGAAGAGTTTACTAAAATAACGATTTCTACAAAGGATCCATTATTATTAGAAAAAGAAGTTTTGGGAGGAAAGATATTCTTCTTAACCACAAAAATAGATTCTGATTGGTCTAATAATTCATTCAATCTAGTGCTCAAAGATATATTCAATAGAGTCTTTTTCCAAAGATTGCTTACTGATGAATCCTAAGACAGATAAAGTGCTAGTAGTAGCACCTCGAATATGGAAAAGTGATAAAAATTACAACTATAGCATAGAAGAGATATCTTTACTAATAAATACATTAGGATTAAAAGTCTGTGGTGTTATTGAGCAAAAATTGAATAGTATTAATCCAGCATATTTTGTTGGATCTGGAAAAGCAAAACAGATTGTAGAGCAAGCAAAATTATTAAAAGCAAATTATATAGTATTTGATGAAGATTTAAGTCCTGCACAGACAAAGAACTTGCAAAAATTAGATGAAAAAATGAAGTTTATTGATAGAAGTGGAATTATCCTTGAAATATTTTTTAAGAATGCAAAATCAAAAGAATCTAAAACTCAAGTAGAGCTAGCTCGGCTTCAGTACCAATTACCTCGTTTGACTAGAATGTGGACACACCTTGAGCGACAAATGGGTGGGTTCGGAACAAGGGCTGGTGCAGGAGAAACTCAGATAGAAGTTGATAGAAGAATTCTTAGGAAGAGAATATCAAATCTTAAAAAAAAATTGAAGAGTATTGACTCTGAAAGAAGAGTCCAAAGTAAAAAAAGACAATCTTTTTTCAGAACTTCTTTTGTAGGCTATACCAATGTTGGAAAATCTTCCCTTATGAAAGCAATCACTAAAAGCGATGTATTAATCAAGAATCAATTATTTGCTACTTTAGATACTACAGTTAGACGTCTCTTTATTGGTGACTCTAATTATGTATTAATGAGCGACACAGTTGGTTTTATTAGGAATCTACCTAATAATCTTATCGCTAGTTTTAAGTCAACTTTACAAGAAGTAGTCGACTCTAACTTGCTTTTAATTGTTTTAGATGCAAACTCTAAAGACCTACATAATGAAATTGCCACTATACAAAGCGTATTAAAAGAAATTGGAGCCAATGAAATTGATTCTCAGTATATATTTAATAAAGTTGATATAGTTAGCGAAGAAAGAATAAACTATTTAAGAAAATCTTTTCCTGAGGCGATTATGGTATCTGCAACGAGAGCGTTACAGTTATCAAATATTAAAGATATAATTATAGATAAGCATAAAGAATGGGTTATTTTTCTAAAGAATCCATTGCACACGCAATAGTAGCATCACCAGTAACATTAGTTGCAGTACGAATCATGTCTAAGATTCTATCTACACCCAATATTAAAGCAATTCCTTCACTAGGAACATTAATAGCTTCCAATATAATTACTAACATAATAATTCCTGCTCCAGGAACAGCAGCAGTTCCAATAGATGCTAATACAGCAGTTGCAACTATAGTAAATTGATTTGCAAATGTTAGATCCATACCAATTGCTTGCGCTATGAATACCGCTGCAACCCCTTGATATAGAGCAGTACCATCCATATTAATTGTTGCACCTAAAGGTAAAACAAATGATGATATCTCTTCTGATACTCCTAAATCTTTCTCACAACGTTTCATAGTAACCGGTAAAGTAGCGCCACTTGAACTAGTTGAAAATGCTAATAGTTGAACCGGAGCCATTGACTTGAAAAAGTGTTTTAAATCCATATTAGTAAACATTTTTAATATCGTAATGTATGTAATACCCATGTGGATAAATAAACCTAAGACTACCACTCCCATATAGAATAATAATGCAGATAGGATACTTCCAATTTGAGAAATGTCACCAGAAACAGAACTAATAGTTTTAGCTATTAATGCGAATACTCCATATGGCGCAAAATACATTATCATTTCTACCAGTTTTATAATCATTTGATTAATGCCTTCTAGAAATGCTAATACGGGTTGTGAAAATTTTCGATCAATGCCAATTAAAGCGATTCCAAAAATAATAGATATAAATACTATTTGAAGCATGTTGCTATTATTGGATGCAGCTGAAAACATATTACTTGGAACCATATCCACTAAAGGCTGTAAAGGCCCTCTATTATTTTGAATAGAATTTGCTAATTCTTGTTTGCTAGTAGCCTTATCAACATACTCACTACTTAAACTTTCTTGATAGCTTTCTGGTATATAAGATCCAGGCTCAAGAACATTAACTAAAATTAATCCTATACTAACAGCTACTGCAGTAGTGCTGATATATAAAACAATAGTTTTCCATCCAATGCGAGAAAGTTTTTTTGTATCTGATAGAGATGCCACTCCAGTTATAAGTGATGATACTACCAATGGTACTGCAATAAGTTTTAATAGATTTAAGAAAATTGTTCCGAATGGAGATATAAAATCTGATGTAAAATCTGACCAGCCATTGATAGCGCTAGCTATTCCATAGATGGTCCCTAAGACTAGTCCAATAATTATTTTCCAATGTAATTGCATTAATTAAGAACAAATATATGGATTATGTTTAAGTTATTTCAATGATTTATTACATAATTATAGGAATTTATCTAATCGGTTTGCTTTTAATTGGGCTTAGCAAATCAGATTCTATTAAAAATCAGGAAGATTTTGCTGTAGCTGGAAGATCTCTTTCACCTTGGATTTTAGTCGGAACTATGGCAGCAACTTGGATGGGTACAGGATCTGTATTAGGCAATGCAGGAAAGGCATTTGAGATAGGTGCAGCTGGATTTTTGCTACCTATTGGTGGAATGCTTGGCGTTTTAGCACTAACAAAGATAGCAGGAAAAGCGAGAGCTTCTGGTAAATTAACTGTACCAGAAATTATTGGATCCAGATTTGGAGACACAGCAATGATTCTATCTGTTATTGCACTACTTACTGCTTACCTAGTAATTGTTAGTTACCAGTTTAATGCTGGCGGTGCAGTAATCTATACTATATTTCATGATAATTTAGGGGCAGGACTGACTTTAGATCAAGCAACGATAATAGCAGCGCTATTTATTGTTGCATATACAGTATTAGCTGGCTTATTGAGTGTTGCATATACAGACGTTGCAAATGGTATTCTCATGGTGACTTGTTTTATTATTGCGTTACCAATTCTATTTTTTCAAGCGGGAGGATTTGATGGCATGACCACTAGTTTTGCAAATAAAGGTATGCCTAATAACATGTCAATATTTGGTGTTCTTTCATTTACAGATGTAATCAATTTTACCTTACCATCTTTTTTATTAATTCTTGGTGATGCAAATATGTATCAAAGATTTTTTGCTAGCGATTCAGTTGCGTCTGCAAAAAAAGCAACTTATCTATTATTTTTTGCAGTTGTTTTACTAGAGTCTCTTATCATAGCAAATGCTTGGATCAGTTCAAGTATGATTACTGATATCGCAAAGGAATCACATGTATTAATTTATGCAGCTTATAATTTCTTACCACCATTCGTTGGGGCTGTAATGCTAGCCACTATCATAGGTATTATTATTTCTACAGCAGATTCATTTTTACT
>JABHGE010000001.1:0-15000 GCA_018672235.1 Fidelibacterota bacterium
GCGACTCAATCTAGAATTAATAATCTATCTATTATATCAGAAGTTCCATCTTTTAAATTAGATAATTTTGATGGTATTCCATTTACAGAAAAAAAATTAGATAATAAAATTACTGTAGTTAGTTTTATTTTTACTCAATGCGAAGGTGCATGCCCAATTATGTCAACAAATATGGGATTGTTACAAAAAAGATTTTCAGATTCAGACATATTGCAGTTTGTATCAATAACAACAGATCCTGACTATGATTCAAGTAATATATTGAAAGAATTTTCTGATAAGTATAGCACTAAAAATAATTGGTTTTTTCTAAGAGGAGATATTAACGATGTTGTTAAATTGTCCGAAGATGGATTCTTTCTATCGGCTAGCTTATTACCAGTTGGACATTCTACTCGACTTATCTTAATTGATAAAGACAGAAATATTAGAAAGTACTATGAAGGCACTGTTGATGCTAATATAGTCGAGTTGCAAAATGATATCGTTACCTTAATTAAGCAAGATTAGTATGGTTAAAAATTTAATTGAGCTAACAAAAATCAGAATTGGATTTTTAGTACTAACCACAACAATTATTGGATTTTATCTTGGTGCACAAGGCACATTTTCATCCTCTTTATTATTTTATACTATTATAGGTACTTTATTGTCGTCAACAGGTGGTTCCATCATAAATAATGTTATAGAAATTGATTCAGATAAAAAAATGGATCGAACAAAAAATAGAGTCTTACCCACAAAAAAAATATCTTTTCAATTTGCATTGTTTTTAGGGATGTCATGTATCCTATTAGGCTTATCAACGCTATACTTCAAAGTAAATCCGCTTACTGCATTACTATCTATATTGACTATTGCGTTATATCTATTGGTCTATACGCCTTTAAAAAGAATATCTTGGATAAATACCTCGATTGGAGCTATACCTGGCGCAATACCCCCATTAGGAGGATGGACGGCAGCAACAAATAGTTTAGATTTAGGAGGAATAGCCCTATTCTTAATTTTATTTTTTTGGCAACACCCTCATTTTTATGCTATCGCATTTATGTACAAAGAAGACTATGCTAAAGCAGGATTAAAGATGTTACCTGTTATAGAAAATGGAGTAAGAAAAACAGTTATACATACTTTTTTACATGCATTAATATTGATTCCAATTTCTACTTTACCATTTTTCTTTGGAGTCTCAGGAAGGGTGTATTTTGTAGGAGCATACTTATTGAGTAATATTTACATGCTCTGTTGTCTTCCATTCATTTTAGAGCAATCTAGAGAAAATGCTGTTTTAATATTTAAGACATCAATTTATTATTTTCCATTATTGTTCTTTTTAATATTAGCAGATTTATTTATATAAGAATTCATAAATATTAAAAATCATTAAGAGTCTAGTTTTGCAATTCTATTTTGATGTCTACCACCCTCAAACTCTACACTCAGCCATTGCTTAATTAGTTCGATTGCGCGTTCTGATGTAATAAAGCGTGATCCAAGAGATAAAATATTAGCATTATTATGCAATCTTGATAAGTCTATAATTTCGTCTGGACCATCATAAAATACAGCCGCTCTGACACCTTTAAATCTATTAGCAGCCATTGCTTCGCCCTGCCCTGATCCTCCAAAAATAATACCCATTATATTATCATTTTCTGATATAAACTTTGCTGCAGGATTAATAAAATCAGGATAATCATCAGTAGATTCGTATGTAAATGCACCAAAATCTTTTACTTTATAATTTGATTCTAATAGAAATTTTTTAACAGATTCTTTTAGCTCAAATCCTGCATGATCTGTTGCTAATACGATAGTCTTATTAGACATTAAAATACTCTTCAATCTTATTTTGAATAGCCTCTTTTGTAAAACCAAATTGCATTGCTACATCAACACCTGGAGCAGATAATCCAAAATCATCAATTCCAATCTTCAATCCATTTTGACCAACAAATTTTTCCCATCCTAATGTTACTCCAGCTTCAATTGAAATTCTTTTTTTACAGTTAAGAGTAAGTATTTCATTTTTATAAGAATCTGATTGTTTTTCAAAGAGTTCCCAACAAGGAATACTAACAATTTTGACACTATGATTCATATCTTTTGCAATAGATAGAGCAAGATGTAGTTCTGATCCGGTCGTAAAAATTACTAAATCTGGACTATCAAAATCTTGTACTACATAAGCACCTTTTTTTACACCTTTTCTAATTATTTTTTTATCTACGGCACTTACAGGAAGTTTCTGTCTGGTTAATAATATTGCACTAGGATTAGTATTCTTTTCCATAATTGTTTCAAAGCAAAAATGAGTTTCAATAGCATCTGCTGGTCTAAAAACAAGTAAGTTAGGTATTAAGCGTAAAGACATTGCATGTTCAACAGGTTGATGAGTTGGGCCATCTTCACCTACGAATATTGAATCGTGAGTAAATTCATACATAACATGTAATTTTTGAATAGCAGATAATCGTATTGCAGAACGTACATAGTCACTAAACACTAGAAATGTTCCTCCGAATGGAAAAAGGCCTCCATACAAGCTAATACCATTCATAATTGCTCCCATTGGAAACTCTCTAACTCCGAATGGAATATTTCTACCTTTTAAATTTGAAGAGGAAAAGTCTCCATGTGTTTTAACAAAATTTGTAGTACAGTTTGATCCATCTAGGTCTGCTGATCCACCTACAATAGTAGGAATATGAGTAGAAAATTTATCCAATGACATGCCGAATGCTTTTCTAGTAGCAATCACTTCATTTGGATCAAACTCAACTAATTCTATCTTTTCTAATGCAGCAGGTATGTCGAATAATATATTATTGATATTGTCATCTGAATTCGAAATTAATTCTTTAATAGAATGAAAATTTCTTTGAAAATATTGTTTTATTTCAGCTGGGCAGTAAAAAGATTCATGTTCAGGTAATCCTAATTTTTGTTTGGTCGCAATAATTTCTTCTGGACTGAATGGTGCTCCATGTGATTGACTTGTATTTTCGAGCGTAGCGCTTCCTTTAGCAATAGTAGTATTTCCGATGATAATAGTTGGCAGAGAAGATTCTTGTCCATTCTCTATTGCTCTTCTTATTTGTTCATGATCATGTCCATCTATTTCTTGTACATTCCAATTCATAGCTTTAAATAAATCTGCATAATTAGTAGAGTCGCAACGAGAAGTTTTTCCAGCTATTTGTATATCATTTTTGTCATAGAACATTATTAGCTGAGATAGTTCCCAATGTCCTGCTAGCGTAGCTGCACCAAGAGCTATTGGTTCTTGTAAATCGCCATCCCCAACTAATACATAAGTATATTGTTTTCTATTTTTTGACAATCTAGCACTAAGCATTCTTTCTGCTAGCGCCATACCCGTTGCCATGCCAACTCCTTGTCCTAATGGACCTGTGTTTGCATCTACTCCAGGAGTTTCAATCTCAGGATGTCCAGGAGTTCTACTGTCTAGCTGTCGAAATTGTTTCAAATCTTCCATTGTTAGAATATCAGAAAGATAAAGCAAGGTATATAACAACATACATGTATGTCCAACAGATAGAACTAATCGATCTCTTAAATCCCAATCTGGATTGGTTGAATCAAATATGAGATACTCTGAATATAAAATATATGAGAAATCTGCAAGAGACATTGGACCTCCAGGATGTCCAGAATTGGCTTTTCTTACGCCATCAATCACTAAGCCTTTTATTATACTTACAGTGAATTGATCTTTCTGACCCTTTGTCCAATCATTGAATGTATTGAGCTGCTTATAATTCATAAACTGTACATCTTATCAATAGTTTCAGTAGGATTTTCCGATTTAAATATTTCAGATCCTGCTACTAATATATCTGCACCTGCATCAATGACTTCTTTAGCATTATGGAGCTTAATGCCTCCATCAACTTGAATAGCAATTTTATCTCTCAAATTTTTCTCTTTTAATGTTTTATCAATAGAAGAAATTTTTTCTAAAGTAGAAGGTATAAAACCTTGCCCTCCAAAACCTGGATCAACAGACATAATAACAATATAGTCAATCAAGGATAAATATTTTTCAACTACCTTAAATGGAGTTTTTGGTTTAATTGCTATACCGCATCGCAAATTATTTTTTTTAATTGTATTAATAATAATTTTAGGCGGAAAAGTAAATCTCGGCTCTGTTGTTTCTATATGAAAAGAAATAGCATCTGCGCCTGCATCAATAAATGCTGGCACCATATCAAATGGATTGCTTACCATTAAATGTACATCAAAAAAAAGATTTGAATGAGGTCGTATTGACTTTACTATAGAGGGTCCAAAAGATAAATTAGGAACAAATTGTTGATCCATAATATCTAAATGAAGCCATTCAGCTTTTGAATCACTACATAGGCTTAGTTCGCTCTTTAGATTAGAAAAATCTGCAGCAAGTAAAGATGGCGCTATGATATGATTGTTATTTTTACCCATGATAAGTTGCAAATAAACTACATATTATTTTTTTCCAAAAAAAAGGAATTGTTGAAATAGTTATATGTTTTTTTTATGTTACAGACCGACTAGTCGGTTTATGAAAAAAGAACAACAAAACAATAAAAAAGATTTAATTATGTCTGCAGCTTTAAAGGTGATGACAAAAAAAGGATATTATGGTAGTACCATGGATGATATTGTTTTAGAGTCAAATATGAGCAAGGGGGCTATCTATCATTACTATGAATCAAAAAAAGAAATATACTTAGAATTAATTGTGTATTTAGAATCTAAATATACAGATATGTTTGCTACTGTTAACAAAGAAAGTACTAGTGCTAAAAAATTAAAAAAATTATTTACAATATGGTCAGATCAGCTAGAAAAAGAGCCTGACTTTTTTCAGTCTTTTTCAATTTTTCAATCAATGAGTGGACATGATAAAGATTTTAAACAAGCCATGCAGCGCATGTATAGTCGCTTCCAAAAATTTATAGAATTAATAATAATTGAAGGTATTAAAAGTAAAGAATTTAAAAAAATAAATCCTAAAACTTCCGCTCTTTCATTGATTTTAAATCTTGATGGTATTTCTTGGTTCAGTTTGTTTGAATCAAAAAATTTAGATGCAAAAAGTTACATAGATCAAATGTCAGATTATATTTTAAACACTTATATTTCAAAAGAAGGGAAATAATAAATGTCCGATAAACAACAAAATGATAATACAAATAATTCATCTAAAGATGGAGCAATCGATTTCAGTAAAATCAAAACTGGTGGTAAATTTTTAACAACAGTTGTAGGTACAAATAAAGTATTTTGTAAGGAAGCTTTTTCAGAAGAAGAGAGAATGATTTATGATGCAATGTCAGATTTTGCAACAAACGAACTTTTACCTCTATCAAAAAATGAATTAAATAAAAAAGACGAAAAGCTAATAAGAAAATTAGTAGAGCAAATGGGAGAATTAGGATTTCTAGGAGTTGATGTTCCTGAAAAATATGGTGGTTCAGAAATGACTAAAACAGGAATGTGTATATTGGCTGAAGGAATTTCTAAGAGTGGAAGTGCTTCTTTCTGTACGGTTTGGAATGTTCAAACATCTATTGGTTCATTGGGAATAATATGGTACGGAAATGACGAACAGAAGCAAAGATGGCTTCCTGGTATCAGCTCAGGAGAAAAAATTACTGCATTCGGTTTAACTGAGCCAGAAGCTGGTTCGGATGCAACAAATTCTAAAACTACGGGTGTTCTTTCAGATGATGGTAAACACTATATACTGAATGGACAAAAAATATTTATTTCA
Organism: Fidelibacterota bacterium; assembly: GCA_018672235.1. Taxonomy (GTDB): domain Bacteria; phylum Fidelibacterota; class Marinisomatia; order Marinisomatales; family Marinisomataceae; genus Marinisoma. The sequence continues at coordinate 5,786 of JABHGE010000001.1, forward strand.
AATGGTGCATGGGCTGATTTATTTACAATTGCATTAAAAATTGATGGAAAATTCTCTTCAATTGTTGTTGAAAAAGGTACTCCAGGATTCGAAATAGGCAAAGAAGAGAAGAAGATGGGAATGGAAGGATCTTCTACTGTTCCTCTGTACTTTACAGATTGTAAGGTACCTGTCGAAAATCTTCTTGGTAAAGTGGGAGAAGGTGCTGGTCCTGCATTTTGTGCGCTAAATATTGGAAGATTTAAACTGGGTGCATCATCAATCGGTGGAATGATGTTAGGTATTCAGCAAGCTGTAGACTATGCTAAACAGCGTAAAGCATTCGGGCAATACATTAGCGACTTTGGATCAATACAGGAAAAGTTAGCTACTTGTACTGTTTTAGCTTATACAACGGATAGTATGTGCTATGCAGTGATCGGAAATCAAACTGACGCAATTAGTGAGCTAGATAAGGATGATCCTGAATATTATATTAAACAAGGTAATATTACAGAAAGATATATTGCAGAGAACTCTATAGTAAAGATATATGGAAGTGAATCTTCTGGTGAATTGATTGATCATTGTTTGCAGGTTTTTGGTGGATATGGTTTTATTGAAGAATATCCGATGGCTCAAGCTTACAGAGATGCGCGAATTAATAGAATTTGGGAAGGAACAAATGAAATTAATAAGATGCTATGCGGAAGATCGATGATTACAAAAACATTAAGTGGCGAGCTTGGATTTAGAGAATATCTTGAAAAGGTTAATGGATATTGCAATGAAGGACTTGATAGTGGCTATGAAGGTGATTACAAGGATGAGGTTGAATGTATCGAAGCAGCTAAGGCTGTTTATGCTCTAGCTTTAAATGAATCTTTAAGTAGATATGGTCAAGATATTGGAACAGAACAAGTGATAATAGAAAACTTAGCTAATATCTTAATCTACTGCTACGTATCTGATTCTACTGTTTCGAGAGTGATGCAAAATAAAGATTTTTACGATAGTAAGGGTGAAGTAGTGCCAGAGCTTTGTGCTAAGGTTTATACAGCTGAACAAGGTATAAGAGTTATGGAATATGCGAACAAGATTTTTAATAGCATATTTGATAGTGAAATTCCTGCTGATATTGAACAAAAACTAGACGTGTTAAAAAAGAGATTATCTTTAAAAACTGATACAATTGGTTTAAAGAAGATAATAGGTGAAAAAGTTGTTGAAGCAGGTGGTTATCCTGTGAAAAGTTTCTAAGGAGGAAATGATGAGTAATAAAGCAGTGATTGTTGATGGCGTAAGATCGCCTATTGGTACAAAAGGAAGTGCATTAGTTGGAATGCGACCAGATGAAATTGCTGGGCAAGTTATTAAAGGCCTTTTGGATCGTAATAAAAATTTAGATGTTAACCATATTGAAGATGTTTCATTAGGATGCGCATTTCCTGAAGGTCCTACTGGAATGTTAGTAGCAAGAGGAGCTGCAATCTTAGCTGGTATTCCAGATACTGCTGCTGCTAATGTTATTAATAGATATTGTGGGTCTGCCATGACATCACTACATCTTATAAGTACTGCAATTGAATCAGGCGATATCCAAGTAGGTATTGCAGGTGGGGTAGAAGACATGTTTAGTATTCCTCAGGGAGGTTTTGCTCCTGATTTTAATGTTCAGTTAGCAGAAGATGACTATTATATCTCTATGGGAGAAGGGGCTGAGTTGTTAGCTGATAAACTAGATATTTCAAGGCAAGAACAAGAAGAGTTTGCTTATAGTTCACACAATAAAGCAATTGCTGCTCAAAAAGATGGAAAATTTGATAATGAAATTATTCCAATTACACTTGAAGATGGATCGGTTTTTGATAAGGATAGTGGACCTAGGATACCTAATAAAGAAAAAATTGAATCTTTAAATGCTGCATTTAAAGTTGATGGAACTGTTACTGCTGCTACAAGTAGTCCATTTTCTATTGGTGCATCTGCTATGCTTATAACTAGCGAAGCATACGCAAAAGAGCATGGACTTAAGATTAGAGCTTATATTGAAGGTAGAGCGGTAGCGGGAGTTAATTGGAGAATGTTTGGATCAGGTCCAGTTCCAGCTACAGCTAAGGCTTTAAAAAATACAGGATTATCAATAGATGATATTGATGTTATGGAAATTAATGAAGCATTCGCCGCACAAGCTCTTTATTGTGTCAAGGAAGCAAATTGGGATTTAGATAAAGTGAATATGAATGGTGGCGCTGTTGCTTTAGGTCATCCTCTTGGAATCTCAGGTACAAGAATTATCACTACACTTCTGAATGTACTTGAACAACAAGATAAATCTGTTGGACTTGCAACTATGTGTGTAGGTACAGGACAGGGAATCACAACAATTATTAAAAGAGGATAAAACCGATGAGTATTGAAATTAAAAAATGTGCAGTATTAGGCGCAGGAGTAATGGGAGCACAAATTGCAGGGCATATAGCCAATGCAGGGATACCATCTTTATTATTTGATATGAATGAAGATCTTGCACAAAGAGGAGTAGACGGATTAACAAAATTAAAGCCTGCACCTCTTTTTTCTCCTAGCAATGCTTCTCTTGTGATGCCATGTACATATGAAAATGATATGGAAAAGTTGAAAGATTGTGATTTAATTATTGAGGCAGTGGCCGAAAAGATTGAAATCAAACATGCAGTATATAAAAATTTACTACCATATTTAAAAAAAGGTGCTATTCTTGCATCAAATACGTCAGGAATTCCTTTAGCAAATTTAGTAGAAGTTCTTCCTGAGGATGTTCAAAAAAGTTTCTTAATTGCACACTTTTTTAACCCTCCAAGATATTTGAAATTATTAGAGTTGGTAAAAGGGGAAAAAACATCAGATGATGTTTATGATACAGTCACTGAGTTTGGCGAAACTACATTAGGTAAAGGTATTGTGCATGCAAAAGATACGCCTGGATTTATTGGTAATAGATTAGTGAATGCTGGAGGACCTTTAACATATCATAAAGCTATAGAAATGGGCCTTACCGTTGAAGACGTGGATGCACTTTCAGGTGCTCTTGTTGGAAATGCAAAAAGTGCATATTTTAGAACCCAAGACATCGTTGGTTTGGATACGGCACTGAATGTCCAAAATAATATGTTTGATAGAGTTACTACCGAATCAGAAGAAGAAAGACAAAAGTTTAAAGCTCCTGACATGCTTGTTAAGCTTGTAGAAGAAGGTAGGCTTGGTCAAAAAAGCGGATCTGGTTGGTATAAAAAAGAAGGTAAGGAAATCTTATCACTTGACTTGGATACAATGGAATATACTCCAACTAAGAAAAGAATGTTTGATACTATTAGAGTTGGAAGACCTATCAAAGACCTTAAAAAGAGATTAGCTGCAATTACATATTTGGATGATATTGGAGCAAAATTTCTATGGGAAGTCAATGCTCCAATGTTTACCTATACAGCAGAACTAATTCCTGAAATTGCTGATAGTATTGTTGAAATTGACAATGCTATGAGATGGGGTTTTGCGAGAGAAATTGGTATTTTTGATTCATGGGATGCAATTGGCGTTGAAAAATCTGTTAATAAAATGAAATCAGAAAATAGAAAAGTTCCTACATGGGTTGAAGAAATGTTAGCAGCTGGAAGAAAGTCATTTTATGAAATCAAAAATGGAGAAATGACATATTGGTGTCCCGTAGAAAAGAAACCTCTTATATATAAACAAAATAAGAAGGCTCTTAATCTGAATTTGTATAAGAATACAAAAAATACTCTAAAACGTGACTGGAGTGCAAGTATACATGATATTGGTGATGGCGTATTAAATGTAGAATTTCATTCTATTTTTGTGCCAGCAGTTAATCCTCTTGATCGCTCTATGAATGATATTATGAAGCATGCTTTAGATTTACTAGAAACAGGTAAATATAAAGGATTAGTTGTTGGTCATCAGGGAAAAAATTGGTGCGCTGGAGCTAATGTTAACGATTTTAAAATGGCAATCGATTCTGGAAATTTACAAGTAATGGATGCTGGCGTTAAAGAGATGCAAGAAGTTACTCAACGTATTAGACACTCTAAATATCCCGTGGTTACTTGTCCTTTTAATTTAGCTCTTGGAGGAGGATTTGAATTTTATGCATGCTCTTCCCATACAGTCGCTTCAGGCGAGCTTTATGCAGGTTTAGTAGAAGCAATCCAAGGACTGATTCCTGGTGCAGGTGGACATTTAAGAGTATTACTCAATCTATTAGAAAATAATGATGCTAAAAATGTAAATATGAATATTGGACGTCAAGCTATTCAGCTTATTAATCCAATGACAGTATCAAGAAGCGCAACGGATGCTTTGAAAAAAGGTTGGTTGCGTAAGAGTGATACTATTGTAATGAACTCTGAACATTTATTAGCTATCGGCAAAAGTAAAGTTCTGGAAATGAGTGATGCTGGATATGAACCACCAAAATATAGAGATGATTTAACATTACCAGGCATGACTTTGAGAACTATGGCAGCTGTTGGAGCGAAAGCGATGAAAGCCCAAGGAAAAATCTCTGATCATGATGAATTAGTAAATTCAAAATCAGCATATGTTTTAAGTGGCGGTAAAAAAGGAGGCTTAATGTCTAAGGTGGATGAACAGCATGTATTAGATATTGAAAGAGAATGCTTTATGTCTCTAGCTGGAGAACCTAAAACGCAGGCTCGTATTGCTCACTTCTTGAAGACAGGAAAACCCTTAAGAAATTAAAAGCATCTTTTTATTTTTCTAGTAGATAAATAAGATTTTATTTTTAAAACAGAGTTGATAGCCGTAAATTCCTCACCATATTCTATTAAAAGAATATGTTTAATTTGGAGAGTAATTATGGCAAAATGGTGCAAAAAAACATTCATTGAACATATCAATCAAAGTTGTGAAAATGATGTAGCTATTAACTGTCTACAGTTAATAGATTTTTCTGAAAAAAATTCTGATGAAATTACATGGGGTACTGGAGATGGTTGTGGTACAATGACATTTAGATGTCATTCTGATTACGGAGTCTTACCTTTATTTCGACTATCTTCTAATGGGAAGATTAATCTGCAATTAAATTTTCTAAGAGGTAAAAATTTACATAGACAAATCCTACAAGATATGGTTGTAAAGCTTGAGTCTAATTTTTTAAGACAATATGATCAAGAATCTTATCCATCTGATTCTTATGAAGAGCTAGAAGATCTAATTTGTACACAAAATCAACTAGATACGTTTATTAAAACTATCGAAGGTTGTATTTATAGGTTAAAACAATAAAATGAATTTAAAAATTAAATCTAAAAAAGTTAATGAGTTCACCTATGAACTATCGATTGTAGCGAAATGGAAAGATATCCAGGCTGATTTTGAGTTATGTAAAAAGAAAATAGCAAAAGATATTAAGGTACCAGGTTTTCGCAAAGGAAAAATTCCAGATCATATATTAATGTCACAATATTTAGGGCAGATTGAAATGAACTTTGTCCAAGATTTTTCAGAAAAATACTACATTTTAGCCTTACAAAAAGAAGAACTTAATCCTATTAATCAAGCTGCATTAAAAGATATCGATTTTGAATACGAAAAAGATTTTTCTTTTAAATCTGAATTTGAAATAGAGCCACCCCTATCGGTTCCAAAGCTTAAAAAAAATATGGTGACAGTAGAGAAGACAAATTTTATATCTAATCAAAAAGAAATAGAGGATACTGTCAATAATATATTGAATTCTCAAAGCAAGACTGAAAAAATTGAAGAAAGTTCTGCAGAAGGAGATTTTATGATTGCTTCTTTTCAAGAAGTTGATGAAGCTGGTATAGCTATTATTGGTAAAAAAGAAAAAAAATATATCGCTATAGGTCAAGAACCATTCACCAATAACAACAAAGAACTTTTGCTGAATAAAAAAATTGGAGATACGGTTAAAATGAATGTTGACTTAGGTTCTGGTTCAAAAGACTACAGTATTGCTATCGAATCTATGCAGAGAAGAGTTCCTCCGAAATTAAATGAAGAATTTGTAAAAACAATGGATCCAAATTGTAAAAGCGTTGAAGAATGGAAGAGTAATATTGAAAAAAGTATTAGTTTAGAATATGAGAAAAAATCAGAAGAGCTATTCAATTCAGCTATTATCGACCAATTCATAAAACTTGTTGATCCAATCTTACCATTATCTATGCTGGATTCGTATCTTGCAAACATTGTAAAAGAAGTTAAAACCAATGAAAATATGCAAAATGTTGAAGACGATAAAATCAAAGAAGAATATAAATTGTTTGCAGAAAATAATTTGAAATGGTATCTATTAAGAAAAGCTATGATCAAAGATTTAAATATATCTATCAATGAAAAAGCAGTAGATAATTTTATCAAAGAAGCCATTGAAAAAAATGATAGTCAAAAAGCTGAAATTGAAAGATTCTATAAGAAAGAGTCTAATAAATCAAAATTAGCAGACGATTTATTGGATCAGCAAATACTAGATATGCTAAAAGAGCATTCTAAAGTTAAAGAGAAAGACACTAATACAGCAGATCTTCATGCTGGACATAATCATCCGTAACTATTATGGGGAATCTTAGCGGTCTTATAGGAATTTTTACATTACTATTTATTGCATTTCTATTATCTGAAAATAAAAAAAATATTAATATAAAGACTGTTGCTCTCGGGCTAGGATTACAATTTATTTTTGCAGTCTTTATTCTTAAAACCCCTTTCGGAACTCCAATTTTTAGCTTTCTAGATAAAGCAATAACAACCTTAATTAGTTTTTCTGATGCAGGTGCTAATTTTTTATTTACATCATATGTAGATGGAGTAGGATTCCATCCCGGTTTAATTAATTTTGCCTTTAAAACTTTACCAACAATCATTTTCTTTTCAAGCCTAGTATCAGTTCTATATCATTTTGGTATTATACAAATACTAGTAAAGTTTATAGCTCGTGCTATGCAAAAAACAATGGGTACTAGTGGATCTGAAACATTGAGCGTTGCTGGTAATATATTTCTGGGACAAACAGAGTCTCCTTTGATGGTAAGGCCATTTATCGACAAAATGACTAAATCAGAATTGATGGCTGTTATGACAGGAGGATTTGCAACTGTTTCTGGTGGAGTATTAGCAATTTATGTATCTTGGTTATCAAATATTCCAGGTATTGCTGGCCATTTATTAGCAGCTTCTGTTATGTCGGCTCCAGCAGCACTTGTTATAGCTAAAATTATATACCCTGAAACAGAAGTATCTGACACTATGGGCGATCTTAATATCGATATCAAACAATCACATACAAATGGTATGGAAGCGTTGAGTACGGGCGCCACAGACGGCTTAAAACTAGCAGCAAATATTGCGGCTATGTTAATTGCCTTTATATCCTTTGTAGCAATGATCAATTTCTTTCTCGCCTTTTTAGGTACATCAATGGAAGCTATCTTTGGATTTATATTTCGACCTCTCGCATGGACAATGGGAGTTCCTTGGAACGAAGCTCAAATAGTAGGTATGTTAATGGGTAAAAAAATTGTTTTAACTGAGCTAATTGCTTATGGAGATTTACAAAGAATCATATCAGATGGAATGATATCTGAGCGTACTGCCATTATTTCTACATATGCTTTATGTGGATTTTCAAACTTTGGATCAGTAGGTATTCAATTAGGGGGTATTGGAGCAATGGCACCAAACCGTAAAAAAGATCTCGCAAAACTAGTCACAAAAGCTATGTTTGGTGGAGCATTAGCCTCCTGGTTAACTGCTACAATTGCAGGTCTTTTAATCTAGTCATTAAAAAAAGATTATATTTTTAAACTTTTTGTTTGGTTATCGGTATAAACCGTTATAATTTGCGTGGCTTTTGCATCAACAAAATGCAAAAGAATTTTTTTAGTTATTTGAAAATTTACTATGTAAACCTTTGTCTTTTAATCCTGTAGTCGATATACGAACAAACTTAAACAATACAATTGAGAGTTTGATCCTGGCTCAGGACGAACGCTGGCGGTGTGCTTAACACATGCAAGTCAACGAGAATTTTATCTTCGGATAAATAATAAAGTGGCGAACGGGTGAGTAACGCGTAAATAACTTGCCTTGGAGATTGGGACAACATTGGGAAACCAGTGCTAATACCAAATAATGCAATAAGTTCTTCGGGACATATTGTTAAAGTAGGCTTCGGCTTACACTTCAAGATAGATTTGCGTCCGATTAGTTAGTTGGTAGGGTAATAGCCTACCAAGACTGAGATCGGTAGCTGGTCTGAGAGGATGATCAGCCACACTGGAATTGAGATACGGTCCAGACTCCTACGGGAGGCAGCAGTGAGGAATTTTGCACAATGGGCGAAAGCCTGATGCAGCAACACCGCGTGATTGATGAAGTTTTTAGGAATGTAAAAATCTGTCGTAAGTGAAGAAATGTTTCGGATGTTAATACCATCTGTCATTGACGGTAACTTACAAGAAAGGACCGGCTAACTTCGTGCCAGCAGCCGCGGTAATACGAGGGGTCCTAGCGTTGTCCGGATTTACTGGGCGTAAAGGGTACGTAGGCGTTTTAATAAGTTATATGTTAAATATCTTGGCTTAACCAAGAAAGTGCATATAAAACTGTTAAAATAGAGTTTGAGAGAGGAACGCAGAATTCATGGTGGAGCGGTGACATGCGTAGATATCATGAGGAAAGTCAAATGCGAAGGCAGCCTTCTGGCTCAAAACTGACGCTGAGGTACGAAAGCGTGGGGAGCGAACAGGATTAGATACCCTGGTAGTCCACGCCGTAAACGATGAGTATTTGGTGCTGGGGGATTCGACCCTTTCAGTGCCGTAGCTAACGCGATAAATACTCCGCCTGGGGACTACGATCGCAAGATTGAAACTCAAAGGAATTGACGGGGACCCGCACAAGCGGTGGAACATGTGGTTTAATTCGATGATACGCGAAGAACCTTACCTGGGTTTGACATGTCAGAGAAAGTTTTCCGAAAGGAATTCCCTTTGACAATTTATTGTTAAACTCTGTCACAGGTGATGCATGGCTGTCGTCAGCTCGTGTCGTGAGATGTTAGGTTAAGTCCTGCAACGAGCGCAACCCCTATATTTAGTTGCCAGCACATAATGGTGGGGACTCTAAATAGACTGCCCGGAATAACCGGGAGGAAGGTGGGGATGATGTCAAGTCAGTATGTCCCTTAT
>JABHGE010000001.1:20000-26529 GCA_018672235.1 Fidelibacterota bacterium
TGATATTGTATCATGGTCCAGAGCATTTAATGGGCAATATTAAGACTACATCTCCAAACATTATCGCTGCTATACCCTCTGCAAGAGATATAATAGAGATAGGAATGAAAAATTTTGATTTGTTAAAAACAAAATCTATTAACAACTTAGTACCTAACTATATAGGATCGTTTAATACAGGTAAATAATGAACTGGTTTACAAGAAAAGATAAAAATATTCAAGATTCGACCAAGAAAGAATTGCCGAGCGATCTATGGCAAAAATGTAATTGCGGTGAAATCCTTTATAGTCCAGAGTTAGAATCTGAAAATTTTATTTGCCATCACTGTAGTTTTCACTTTCCAATTTCTAGTCAAAAGTATATTGATATCATTCTTGATGATGAGCATGAAGTTTTATTCGAAAATATTTCATCAACAGATATGTTAAACTTTAAAGCCAATAAAGCATATGAAGATATTTTAAAAAATACTCCAGAAAATAAAGAGGCAGTAGGTTGTTATTATGGATCAATTAATAGTAAAAAAATTGTGATTTCAATTATGGATTTCAAGTTTATAGGTGGAAGTATGGGGAGTGCTGTCGGTGAAAAAATTTCCAAAGCTATCAATTTTGCATCAGAAAAAAATTGCCCTCTAGTTATTGTGTGTCAATCTGGTGGTGCTAGAATGCAAGAAGGGGCCCTGTCGCTTATGCAACTAGCTAAAATAAGCACCCATTTAGCAAAATTTTCAAAAAAAGGAGGCCTTTATATCTCAATTCTTACCTATCCTACTACGGGAGGAGTTACTGCAAGTTTTGGAATGCAAGCTGATATTACTATAGCAGAGCCTAAAGCATTAATTGGATTTGCTGGTCAGCGTGTTATCAAGCAAACTACCAGCCAAGAATTACCAGATAATTTTCAGACTGCAGAATTTTTATTAGAAAAAGGATTTATAGATTTGGTAGTGGATAGAAATAATTTAAAGGATAAATTAGATAACATATTATCTATCTTAAAATGAACAATAATACAATTATCATTCTAGACTTTGGATCTCAATATACGCAGCTAATTGCGCGACGCATAAGAGAGATCGGAGTATTCTCTGTTGTGCTTCCTTGCGATATTGGTATGGATAAAATTAAATCATTGAATCCTGGCGGTATAATTCTGTCTGGAGGTCCAGAAACAGTAACAGGGACTAATACGCCCAAGATTAATAAAGCTTTATTTGATTTTAATATTCCACTTTTAGGTATTTGCTATGGAATGCAGACAATAGCTCAAGAATTGGATGGCGTAGTTGTTAGTTCTGAGAAAAGAGAGTTTGGTCATGCTAATATAAAGATGAAGGAAACATCAATTTTGTTTGATGGAGTTAATTTAACCGAAGATTCTTTAGATGTATGGATGAGTCATGGAGATAAGGTTGATCAATTGCCTAGTAATTTTAGTACCATCGCACAATCTGATAATTGTCCAATTGCTGGTTTTCAGAACAAAGAAAAGTCATGGTTCGGTTTACAATTTCATCCAGAAGTAACACATACCAATCAAGGATCAAAGATTCTAAGTAATTTTGTTTATAGGGTATGTAAGTGTGAGAAAAATTGGGAAACTTCAGATATTATAGAGTCGATGGTTGCTTCTGTTACCGAGCAAGTAGGTAATGATAAAGTGTTGCTTGGCTTATCCGGTGGAGTAGATTCATCGGTCGTTGCAATGTTATTAGATAAGTGTATTAAGGATAATCTAATTTGCATTTTTGTAGATCATGGACTCCTAAGATTGAATGAGGTAGAAGAAGTGATGAGTACGTTTCAAAATTTAGGTATTAATATTCAACTATCAGAAGCCAGCGATCTCTTCTTGGATCGACTAAAAGGTGTTATAGATCCAGAAAAGAAAAGAGTAATTATTGGAAATACATTTATTGATGTTTTTGAGAAAGAGGCAAAGAAGATTAAGGATGTTCAATGGCTTGCACAAGGTACTATTTATCCAGATGTTATTGAATCGTCAGCTGATGGAGATAAATCTAGTGTAATTAAATCACATCACAATGTAGGTGGATTGCCAGAAAGAATGGATTTAAAACTAGTAGAGCCTATTAGAGATTTATTCAAAGATGAAGTTAAAAAAATTGGAAAAGAACTAGACACTCCTGATCATATCCTAAAAAGACATCCATTTCCTGGACCTGGTTTAGGCATTAGAATTATGGGAGAAGTAACAAAAGATAGAATTCATGTATTACAAAAAGCAGACAAAATTTTTATTGACGAATTAAAAGAAGCAAACTTGTATGATTCGCTTAGCCAAGCATTTGTTGTTTATCTTCCTGTAAAATCAGTAGGCGTTGTTGGCGATGAGAGACGATATGCAGATGTTTTAGCCTTAAGAGCAGTAGAGACTGTTGATTTTATGACAGCGACATGGGCTCATCTCCCTTATGACTTTATTGGAAAAGTTTCCAATCGCATTGTTAATGAAATTTCAGCAGTCAGTAGAGTTGTTTATGATTGTACGGGTAAGCCACCCGCCACTATTGAGTGGGAGTAAAATGAAAAAAACTACAGCAATTATATTTTTTCTATTATTCATCGGAATTTTAGGTTGGCAAAATAGAATCAATATTACTGTATGGGCTATTCCAAAGATTTTAAATATTGTAAGGCCGGTTTTATCCGAAGGTTCATCTAGTTGGAAAGAAGGGCCGGTCGTTCCAAATAAAACACCCGATAATAGACCTAATATCATTTTAATCCTTGCTGATGATTTAGGTTTCAATGATGTCTCACTTTATAATGGAGGAGCTGGAAGCGGTTCTTTGTTAACTCCAAATATTGATCAAATTGCGAAGGATGGAGTAATGTTTAAAAATGGATATGCAGCCAATGCAATGTGCGCTCCATCAAGAGCTTCGATTATGACAGGCCGCTATTCAACGCGATTTGGATTTGAATTTACTCCACTTTTCCCAGGCGCTGTACAGCTGATGAAATGGATAGATGATATCCAGGACAATGAACTAAAGATTGAAATAGAAGAAAAATTATATGAAGATGTAAAAGATATATTTTCTGCTGGTATTCCTACTGAGGAAATTACTATTGCTGAAGCATTGAAGGATGTTGGTTATTATACAGCTCATATTGGAAAATGGCATTTAGGCAGAGTAGACGGAAGTCACCCAAATGATCAAGGGTTTGATGATAGCTTATTTATGGAAGGTGGACTATATTTGCCTGAAAATGACAAGCGTGTTGTTAATGCAAAAACTGATCATGCTGTAGATAGTATGATATGGGCTAGATCTCAATTTAGCGCATCATTTAACAAAAGTCCGAACTTTGCTCCAGGAGGATATCTTACTGATTATTATACAGATGAAGCAATCCAGGTAATAGAAAAAAATAAGTATAGACCCTTTTTCCTATACTTGGCTCATTGGGCAGTGCATAATCCCTTACAAGCTTTAAAGAGTGATGTAACAGCTATTAGTCATCATACAACAGGACATAATTTACAAGTCTATTCAGGTATGATTACGGCATTAGATAGAAGCGTAGGGCGAATTGTTGATGCCTTAGAGAAAAATGGATTAACAGATAATACATTAATTATTATTACAAGTGATAATGGAGGAGCAAGTTATATAGAACTTGCTGATATCAATAATCCTTATCGTGGATGGAAGCTGACACATTTTGAAGGAGGAACACATATTCCATTTATGGCTAAGTGGCCTGATCAAATTGAAGCGGGAACTAAATTTATACCTGTAGTACATCATAATGATATTTTTCAGACGATTGCAGCTGCAGGAAATGCTAATGTTCCTACGGATAGAATATTAGATGGAGTAGATTTCTTGCCTTTTGTAAATGGATCAAAAGATGGAATTTTGCATGAAACATTATTTTGGAGACAAGGACATCAACAAACGGTATTGCATCAAGGTTGGAAATTAATTAGAACAAGCAAAGCTGAACAAAAATGGCTATTTCATCTTGAAGAAGATCCAACTGAGCAAAATAATCTTATATCAGATTATCCAGATAAAGTAAAATTATTAGAACAGTTACTGGATAAACATAATTTAGAGCAAGTAGAACCATTATGGCCAAGTGTTGTTAATGCCCCCATATTAATTGATAAACATACAGGTCAAGAATATGAAAAAGATGATGAATATATCTATTGGCCAAATTGATTATCATGGATAAATCAGGTTTCATATCAATTCAATCATTTAACAAATCATATATCCCAGATTTTTATGCCTTAAATAAAGAATGGATTGAAGAATCTTGGCGTTTAGAAGAGTCAGATATAAATGACCTATCTAATCCTCAAAAATATATCATTGATAAGGGTGGAGAAGTATTCTTTGCCATTAAAAATGATAAGGTAATTGCTACCGCTGCAATGGTATATGCAGATAATAAAATATTTGAGTTAGCAAAAATGACAGTAGCGGAAGATTGCCGTGGACTTGGAGTAGCTAATCAACTGATGGATAAATGTATTGATTTCGCAAAGAAAAATAATGCAGAAAAGATTGTCTTAATTACTAATAGTGCCTTAGTAATAGCACGGAACTTATATGATAAGTATGGGTTCAAAGAAATAGTGCTAGATTCTGATAAATATGGTGATAGGGGAAATGTAAAAATGAGCTTATATTTGGATGAAAAATCATGTGTGGAATAGTAGCATATAAAGGTGAAAAGAATTGCTTCCCAATCTTATTAGATGGGTTAAAAAAGCTAGAATATCGTGGATATGATTCTGCGGGAGTAGCTTGTCTTGCTAATAATAAAATCAACATTACAAAGCGTACAGGTAAAGTAAAAGAGCTTGAAGCTGCTATTAGTAATAAAAAATCCTCAAAAAATTGTAATGGAGTAGGCATTGCTCATACAAGATGGGCAACGCATGGAGAGCCAAATCAAAGAAATGCACATCCCCATATAGATGAGAGCAAAAAAATTACTCTTGTGCATAATGGAATCATTGAAAATTATGATCCTATTAAAAAGTTTCTTAAATCAAAAAAAATAAAATTTAAATCTGATACAGATACTGAAGTCTTAGTGCAATTGATTGGTTATTTTTATAATAAAGGAAAGTTAAATTTTGAACAATCTGTTCGTGCAGCTCTCCAAAGAGTAGATGGTGCATATGGCCTTGTTATTTTAAATACAGATTTTCCAGATATGATGATTGCAGCTCGAAAAGGAAGTCCTTTAGTTCTAGGAATTAAAGATGATGAATTTTTTATAGGTAGCGATGTATCTCCTATTGTCAAGCATACGCAGCAAATCATTTATCTTAATGATAGCGAAATGGCTGTTATAGAGGGGACTAATTATGAAATAAAATCTGTAGATAGGGATACATCCTTACCAAAAAAAATTGAAAAAATTGACTATAAGATTGATAATTTTGATAAGGGAAAATTTAAGTATTTCATGCATAAAGAAATCCATGAACAAGTGACAACTATACATAATACCTTGAAAGGTAGATCTACTAAAAGTAGCGTATTATTACATGGATTAGCAGAATATTGGGAAGAAATAAAGGTAGCCGAAAAGATCTATATTACAGCTTGTGGGACCTCATGGCATGCAGGCCTTATTGGTAAAAATTTAATTGAAAGATTTGCAGAAGTTTCTGTTCATGTAGAATATGCATCTGAATTTCGATACAATCATAGTATCATGGATAACAAAACGGTTGTAATCGCTATCTCTCAATCAGGAGAGACGGCTGATACTTTAGCTGCTATTTCAAAAGCAAATGATTTTGGTGCGATCACAATAGGTATATGTAATGTTCCAGGTAGTTCGGTGTCTAGAGAAACAAATTGTGGAATTCATACAAGGTGCGGTCATGAGATTGGTGTTGCATCTACAAAAGCATTCACTGCGCAAATCTCTATATTATATTTACTTGCATTAAAATTTGCAGATAGTAGAAAAATGATGACTAAATCTGACATGACAAAACATTTAGATATGACAAGTATCCAGGATAAAACACCTATTCAATCTTTGCTTAGAAAAGAAAAATCAATTAAAAAAATGGCAGAAAAATATAAGAATGCTTCTGATTTTCTTTACTTAGGACGAGGATTAAATTTTCCAGTTGCACTTGAAGGCGCTTTAAAGCTAAAAGAGATTTCTTATATTCATGCAGAGGGATACCCTGCGGCAGAAATGAAGCATGGACCAATTGCCTTAGTAGATAAAAATATGCCAAATGTATTTGTCGTTCCAAAAGACAAGACTTATGATAAGATCATATCTAATATCGAAGAGATAAAATCTCGAAAAGGAAAAATTATTATTGTTACAGACTCTAAAGATAAAATTTTAAGAGCTCTAGCAGATGATTTAATTTCAGTTCCAAAAACAAATCAGTATGTGTTTGTTATATTAGCCACTATTGCATTACAATTATTTTCATATTTTATTGCTGTCGCTAAAGGTTGTGATGTAGATCAACCTAGAAATCTTGCAAAAAGCGTAAC
>JABHGE010000013.1:0-2151 GCA_018672235.1 Fidelibacterota bacterium
TCGAAAAGCTAGTTCGGCTGGCTCTGTAAATTATCTAATTTTTTTAATTTTAGTCAAGCTTAAAAAACTTTTTTTTATTAATTTTTTATAATAAATGAATAATCACTCTAATAACGTAATTCCTGAATGGCTTCTACGTCATTTACCTTATAATCATTATACTATTGATGTAGGTAAAAAAAATATGCATGTCATGGAAAAAGGGAATGGAAAGCCTATTATCCTTGTTCATGGAAATCCTATGTGGGGATATTTATATAAAAAAGTATTAGATCAGCTTGATAATACATCAGCTCGATTGATTGTTCCAGATTTAATTGGATTTGGATTTTCTGATAAAATTAAAATTGGTGAACATTCTTTAGAAGCTCACACGGAATGGATGTCTAACTTTTTTAAAACAATTAAAGAGGATTCTATCGGTCTAGTGATTCATGATTGGGGCGGTATGATTGGAGTCGCTGGTGCGATGCGAGCAGGTAAAAAAATTAATGGGTTAGTGGTAATGAATACATCGGTAACAGCACCAAAAGATGGGTTTAATCCAACTTGGTTTCACAATCTATCTCAGATGCCTATTATAAGCGATTTATTGTTTAGAATTTTTAATTTTCCACAAGCTTACCTAGGTCTATTTCAAGGTATACCTAATTCTTACTCTAAAGAAGATTTAAGAAGCTATAAATATCCATTAAGAAAGTTTACAGATAATATTGGACCGCTAGCTTTGGCTCGTATGGTTCCTAATAATATGTCACATCCTAGCGTTGCTATCGAGAAAGAAGTAGAAGAATTTTTACGATCATATAAAGGACCAGCTGAGATTGTTTGGGGAATGAACGATTCAGTTATGTGGAAGCTAAGAAGGAGAACAGAAAGGTTATTTCCTCAAGCTAAAACTGTAAAAACTGATGCAGGTCATTTTGTCCAACAAGAATCACCTGAAAAAGTTGTAGAATCTATGAAAAAAATCTTTAAATTGACTAACAATTAACTAAACAATTATTATATAGCTCGTATGGCAGGACAAATTTTAAAAACCAATTTTAGTCTCGATGACAAATACACTCTATTCGAAGGGAGAGTAATTTTATCGGGCATACAAGCACTCGTAAGATTGCTTCTTGACCAACACAGAGCAGACCTTATTAAGGGGTTTAACACTGGAACATTAGTATCTGGGTATCGTGGCTCTCCAGTTGGAACCTTAGATATCAATCTTGTAAAAAATAAAAAAATTCTAGATGAGCATAATGTCAAATTTATTCCTGGTGTCAATGAAGATTTAGGAGCCACTTTAATTTATGGAAGTCAAATGGCTGGAATGGTATCAAATGTAAAATATGATGGTGTTCTAGGTATGTGGTATGGAAAAGCTCCGGGCGTTGATAGATCTGGGGATATATTTAGACATGCTAACTTCTTAGGAGTTGGTAAAAATGGTGGAGTGCTTGCAGTAGCAGGGGATGATCCATCATGTAAATCGTCTACATTGCCTTCACAATCTGAGCCAGCATTATTTGATGCGATGATGCCAATATTTTATCCTGGAAACGTACAAGAAATTCTTGATTTAGGTCGTTATGCCTATGAGATGTCCAGGTATTCTGGACTATGGTCTGGATTTAAAATTGTAACAGATATTGCTGATGGATTTGGTAGTGCATTTGTAGATCCGCAGCGCGTAAATATCACAATTCCAGATTTTACTTATAATGGCCAGCCATGGAAGCATACACAGAATGCTAAGTTAGTAGGGCATCACAGTTTACCGACAGAAAAAGAAATTCATTTAGGTCGTATTACAGCAGCGAAACATTTTTTAGCTAGTAATCCTATTAATAAAATAACAGTTCAAGGCAATCAAGATAAATTTGGAATTATTACAGCTGGAAAGACTTATTATGATGTTATTGAGGCATTTGAATCTTTAGGATGGACTACGGAATATTTAAATAAAATAGGTATTCGAATTCTAAAGCTTGGAGCAACTTTCCCAGTTGATTCTGCAATAATTGATAAATTTTCTAAAGGATTGGACGATATTTTTGTTATAGAAGAAAAAAGATCATTTATTGAAATGCTAGTTAAGGAAGAATTGTATAATAGTCCGACTAAGCCTACTATTGTTGGAAAATATGACGAAGATAA
>JABHGE010000014.1:0-46487 GCA_018672235.1 Fidelibacterota bacterium
TGAATATAATTTTGAAGGAGATAAGATAGATTGGACAAGAACCTTAATTGGTTTTGCTCCATGGTTACTACTAATCGCATTTTGGATATTTATGATTAGGAGAATGCAAGGTTCCAATAGTGGAATGAATAATGTATTTAGTTTTGGAAAAAGTAAAGCAAAAATGTTTTCCGCAAATCAAAAGAAGGTAAAGTTTGGCGATGTTGCTGGATGTATAGAAGCAAAAGAAGAGCTAGAAGAAGTTATTGCTTACTTAAAAAATCCAAAGAAGTTTGAAAAATTAGGTGGAAAAATTCCAAGAGGAGTATTATTGGTGGGACCTCCTGGAACTGGAAAAACTTTATTAGCTAGAGCTGTAGCTGGCGAGTCTAATGTTCCATTTTTTAGTATTAGTGGTGCTGACTTTGTTGAAATGTTTGTAGGGGTAGGAGCTTCAAGAGTACGTGATCTATTTGAGCAAGCAAACAAGACTGCTCCCGCTATTATATTTATAGATGAGTTAGATGCAGTGGGTCGACAAAGGGGAGCTGGACTAGGCGGAGGTCACGATGAAAGAGAGCAAACCTTAAATCAATTATTGGTAGAGTTAGATGGTTTTGAAAATAATAGTAGTGTCATTGTTATGGCTGCAACTAACAGACCAGATGTATTAGACTCTGCATTATTGAGACCAGGAAGATTTGATCGTCAAGTTGTAGTAGATGTTCCTGACTTGCAAGGAAGGCATGATATTCTCAAAATACATACCAAAAAAATTAAGATGAATAAAAAATCTGTTAAGCTAAAAGATATTGCAAAAGGTACACCAGGTATGGTTGGTGCTGATTTAGCAAATCTTGTTAATGAAGCAGCGCTTTTAGCATCTAGAAAAAGAAAAGCTAGCGTAGACAATAACGATTTTGAGGAAGCAAAAGATAAAGTTATTATGGGAGTACAGAGAAAAAGTATGATCTTATCTGATGATGAGAAAAAAGTAACAGCATATCATGAAGCTGGACATGCTGTTGTAGCTATTTTTGCTCCCGAAGCAGATCCTGTTCATAAAGTGACTATTATTCCAAGAGGAAGAGCCCTTGGTGTAACAATGCAATTACCTTTAGATGAAAAGCATGGATATTCTAAAACATATATTTTGAGTAGATTAGCAGTAATGATGGGTGGAAGATCAGCTGAAGAGCTAATATTTAATGAAATTACTACTGGCGCTTCAAATGATATTGAAAGAGCTACAAGCATTGCAAGAAAAATGGTTTGTGAGTGGGGTATGAGTGATGAGCTGGGACCTATGTCATTTGGTAAAAAAAATGAAGAGATATTCTTAGGAAGAGAAATCCAATCACACAGAGACTATAGCGAACAAACTGCTCAAAAAATAGATCATGAGGTAGTGAGTATTATTAAGAATGCACAGAAGGTTTCTCATAAAATTTTAAAAGATAATATAGACCTACTTAACTTGATGGCTCAGCAGTTACTAGAGCATGAAACAATTGATGAAAATGACATTAAATTGTTAGTTGCTGGAAAAAAACTTTCAAAAAAAATCAATAAATAATAGTGAATATTTCTGAATTAAATGATTGGTTGTTATCAGAACATCAACAACCACTTATTATAGGAATATTAAATGTTACTCCAGATTCTTTCACCGATGGTGGTAAATTTTTAGATCATAATACTGCGGTAAATCATGCTATGGATATGATTGATAACGGTGCAGATATTATTGACATAGGCGGAGAGTCTACAAGACCTTTCTCTGAGCCTGTATCTGAAGAAGAGGAATTATCGCGTGTTATATCTGTAATACAAAAAATAAGAGAAAAAACAGATGTAGTAATATCTATAGATACGACAAAATCTGTTGTTGCTGAAAAGGCATGTGATGCAGGAGCAAATATTATTAATGATATTAGCGCGTTATCATTTGATGGCTATATGATTGATATTGTCAATAAATACGATTGCCCTATTATTTTGATGCATATGATTGGAAATCCTAAGACAATGCAGAAAAGTCCTTCATATAGCAATATCATACCTGAAATTACTGACCACTTACTAAGTAGAGCTAATTTTGCTTTAAGCAATGGTGTAAAAAAACATAATATTATCTTAGATCCAGGTATTGGATTTGGTAAAACAGTAGATGATAATTTTACTATCATAAACAATATGGATAAGTTTACTGAACTTGGTTACCCAGTATTGATTGGAGCATCAAGAAAATCATTCATTGGTAAAACTTTGAATGTTGATGAAAATGATAGAATTGAGGGAACTATAGTATCTAATATTATAGCTTTTGAAAGAGGATGTAAGATATTTAGAGTCCATGATATTAAGCAGGCAAAAAGAGCGCTAATTATTGCAAATAAAATTTTAAACTCAAACACTTTAAATACTTAAATTATACTATATGAATTTATTCGAAATCAGCTTTATAAAATTTACGCTTACCGATTTATTTGATCTGGTGCTTATTTCATTCATTTTCTCCTATGCATATTCTTATTTCAGGGGAACGAGAGGTGGGCAAATGTTAATTGGCCTATTAATTCTTTTTTTTGCAGGATTTATTGTAAATATTTTTGGTTTTAGAGCTACTTCATGGTTGTTGAATTTATTCCAAACAGTGTGGGTAGTTGTCTTTGTTATATTATTTCAACCAGAAATTAGAAGGCTTTTAACCGCTCTTGGTCAAAATAGAATTTTAAGAAAGCTATTTCAAATTGAAAAACTTTCTATCCAGCAAGAAATTATTGCATGTATCAGTGAAATTAAAAAGAATAAATGGGGTGCTATTATTATTTTTGAAAGAGAAAACTCTCTAAAAACTATTAGCGCTGATGGAGTAAGAATGGGTGCAGTATTTAGCCCTGAATTATTGGTATCAATTTTTAATCCTTCTTCACCTCTGCATGATGGAGCCGTTATTATTCATAGTAATATTATTGAAGCCGCTGCATGTATTTTACCCTTAACAGAAAGTAAGACCTTGAATCCAGAAATGGGTACGCGACATAGGGCTGCATTAGGTATTTCAGAGGAAAGCGATGCTCTTGCTTTAGTTCTATCAGAAGAAACGGGAAAAATATCTATCGCAGAGAATGGATATTTTATAAGCTCTGCACTTACTTTAGATGAATTAAGCGCTATTTTAAAAGAAAAAATGAATGATATAGGGGATAAGTAGTATGTTAAAAGAAAAAATTATGGATTTAATGCATAGGTCAGATTTTATGACACTTTCTACTAGTGTATCAGGAAATTCATCAGCTGCAAATGTCTATTTCGCAAATAATGGTTTAGATATGTATTTTTTTACATTCAATCCGACTAGAAAAGCTGTTCAAATTAATTTTAATCCAAAAGTTCAATGCGTAGTTAGGCCTGATGGAGAAGATGGAATTAAAGAGCTTCAAATTGATGGATATGCTACAAAAATAATAGACCAATCAGAAAAAGAAAAAGCTAGAGAAGCAGTATTGAAGGTTACAGAAGCTTTTTCTGAATATATGCATGACGATTTTTTAATCGCTAATGATGTAGTAGGGTATTATAAAATAAAACCAACTGTAATTAAGTATGTTGATTTCTTTGCTGATACTCAGTTTGAATGGATGGAAATTCCAGAAAATAAGCCAAGCATACCATCAGAATTGCTTGGAGGTTTACGTAGAAGTATTCAACGCTGGATGACTATTGTAAGAGCACCATTTTTAACTGCAACTATTGCCCCAATTTTATTAGGATCAGCTATTGCCTATAAACAATTCGGTACATTTGATTGGTCAATTTTTTGGCTTGTATTATTAGGAGCAATATTTGCTCAATGCGGTACAAATACTATCAATGATTACTTTGATCACAAGTCTAGAACAGACGAACTTAATAAATTAGCTAGTCCTTTTAATGGCGGATCAAGAGCAATTCAATCTGGATTGATGACGCCAGCAAATATGCTATTAGTATCTGTATTATTTTTTGGTTCTACGATTGGAATTGGTTTAGAACTCAATAATCTTCTTTTCGGAGACTATTTTGCTATCTCTGTATTAATGTACTTGGGATTAATAGGGGTATTTCTGGGTGTTATGTATACAGGTTTTTTAAAACTTGCTTATAATGGGCTTGGGGATTTAGCAGTGTTTATAGGGTTTGGACCTTTAATGGTTTATGGTGCAGCATATATGCAAAATCAATCTGTAGATCCTTTAACAACTTTACTGTTCTCAATTCCCGTTGGAATCTTTATTGCCTTAGTTTTATTTATTAACTGCTTTCAGGACTATAATGCTGATAAAGCAGCTAATAAGAATAGCTGGGTTGTTAGATTGGCGGGTCCTGGAGATAAAGCAAACTATAGAGCTCCATTTAAAGTATGGAAAAATTTAATGATGTTGTCATTTATGATAATTCTTGGAGCATCTTTATATGCAGGTAATTTATTTACCTTGATAGCCTTATTTCCCTTGTTCATATTTAATTTTGCTTCAAAAAAAGGAAACAGCTGGTTAGATCAATGGGAGAAAGAAGATGCAAATCTTCAACAGCTTCCATATGAGTTGCTAATTGTTAATGTTTCTACAATCGGTATTCACTTCTTAACTGGAATATTACTCACATTAGGAATCTTGATTAGTACATGGATTTAAAAGATAAATATAATTCTCTTTTAGAAAAATTTGATCAAATCAGGAGGCATCTTTGACCTTGAAGCCAAAGATGCTCACTTAAGTAATTTAAAAGATCAAATTTCAGACCCATCTTTATGGGATAATAATCAAAAAACAACATCTCTCATGAAAGAAATTTCTATGTGTGAAAAAGATATTAATCTGAGAAAAAGCTTGTCTGAAAAGGCTAGTGATATCAAAGTGATGTTTGAATTTTTAAATGATGAGCAGATAGATGAGAAAGAATTTTCAGAAGAATTAGAGTATTTTGCCACATTAATTAAAGAATTTGAATTAAAATTAATTCTTAATTCTAGGAATGATTCTAAAGATGCTATTATTTCAATCCATCCAGGTGCAGGAGGAACAGAGAGTCAGGATTGGGCCCAAATGTTATATAGGATGTATTCTATGTGGGCAGAATCCAAAGGCTTTAAGTTTAATATTATTGATTTTCAAGCAGGAGATGAAGCAGGTATCAAGGATTGTACAATTGAAATTATAGGAGACTATTCATATGGGTTACTCCAATCAGAAATTGGAGTACATAGATTAGTAAGAATATCGCCTTTTGATTCTAATAGTCGTAGACATACATCTTTTGCTTCAGTCTCTGTTTATCCATCGATAGATGAAAGTGTTGAAATAGAAATTAATCCCAAAGAATTGAGGATAGATACATTTCGCTCTAGTGGAGCAGGGGGGCAACATGTAAATAAAACAGATTCTGCTATTAGGATTACTCACATACCTACTGGAACAGTTACACAGTGCCAAACTCAAAGATCTCAACACAAAAATAAAGAACAGGCCTTAAAGGTCTTAAAATCAAAGCTATATCAACTAGAAATTGAGAAGCAAGCAGAGTCTAAAAAAATACTTGAAGGGGAAAAGAAAGATATTGCCTGGGGTAATCAAATAAGATCCTATGTTTTTCATCCATATAACATGATTAAAGATCATAGGACAAAATT
This sequence comes from Fidelibacterota bacterium, assembly GCA_018672235.1. Taxonomy (GTDB): domain Bacteria; phylum Fidelibacterota; class Marinisomatia; order Marinisomatales; family Marinisomataceae; genus Marinisoma. The sequence continues at coordinate 5,654 of JABHGE010000014.1, forward strand.
TGAAGTAGGGAATGTAAAAGCTGTTATGGATGGAAATATAGATGACTTTATGTATAGTTATTTATTAGATAAAATGGAAAAAAATAAATAAGTTTCTTTCGATATGGAAAATAAAAGTTTAAAACAGATTATTGCAAATCGTCTAGAAAAATTAGATAAAATTCGTCAATTAGGTGTTAACCCTTATCCATATGAATTTAATGTTACATGCTCAACTTCAGATATTAACAAAGATAGTGTTGATAAGAAGGTCTCTGTAGCTGGAAGAGTAATGTCTCTTAGAAAGATGGGAAAAGCTGCCTTTGCTAATATTCAAGATGCTAACGGTAGAGTTCAATTATATATTGCAAGAGATGATGTTGGTGAAGAGAATTATAATTTATTCAAATTAGTTGATATTGGAGATTTTATTGGAATTGATGGTATAGTTTTTATTACTAAAACAGATGCACTTACCGTTAAGGCTGAAAAAGTTACTGTACTTAGTAAAAATCTAAGACCTATTCCTGATGTCAAAGAAAAGGATGGTGAAAAATATAATTCAGTTTCAGATAAAGAGTTGAGATATAGGAAGCGCTATATTGATATGATTATTAATCCAGAAACAAAAGATAACTATATCAAAAGATTCAAAATTATTAATTCTATAAGAGAATTTTTAAATAAGAATGGTTATATAGAGGTCGAAACACCAGTTTTACAGCCAGTTTATGGTGGAGCTAATGCTAAACCTTTCAAAACATTCCATAATGCATTAGATCAAGAATTTTTTCTAAGAATTGCAACGGAGTTATATTTAAAGCAATTAATTGTAGGTGGATTTGAAAAAGTTTATGAAATGTCTAAAGATTTTAGAAATGAAGGTATCGACCGAAGTCATAATCCAGAATTTACTATGCTTGAATTCTATCAAGCTTATTCAGATTATAATTTTATGATGGATTTTGTTGAAAAAATGTTCAAGAAAGTAGCAAAAGACCTAGGACTTAAAAAAATATCATGGGATGGAAATGATATTGATTTATCTAAGAAATTTGCAAGAAAAACAATGGATGAATTAATTAAGGAACATACTGGGCATTCAATAGATTTAACAGATAGTAAGGCAGTATTTGATGTCTGTAAAAAATTAGATCTAAAAATGAAAAAAACTGACAGTCTAGCTAAGATGATTGATGAAATAATGAGAAGGAAAGTTGAACCAAATTTAATTAACCCTACTTATGTAATGAATCATCCTGTAGAAATTTCACCGCTAGCAAAGGTCAATAGAGATGGAGATAAGAATTTTACCGAAAGATTTGAATTATTTATTGCCGGTATGGAATTTGCAAATGGATTTTCTGAATTAAATGATCCGATAGATCAAAGAAAAAGATTTGAAGACCAGTCAGCTAAAAAAGATGGTGGAGATGAAGAAGCCTTTCCTGTAGATGAAAATTTTCTAGAAGCTATAGAAATTGGAATGCCTCCAACAGCGGGTGTTGGCATTGGAATTGATCGATTAGTCATGCTGTTTATTGATACTAGGTGGATTAGAGATGCAATTATCTTCCCCACACTTAAATCTCTAAAATGAAATTAGTTTTTCTTGTTTTAAGAAGACTATTTTTTTCATCACAAAGTAATTTTCTCTTCAAAATTACCAACATTGTTTCAATTGTAAGCTTAGCTCTCGGTATAGCCTCTTTAAATATTGTCTTAGGCGCAGTTGATGGATTTGAGAGCAAGGTATCTGAGAAATTGTCTTCTATCAATGGATATACAACTATTAATCACTTATTTGAAGATGACTTTTTAGTTGACGAATCAGGATTACCTAACTTTTATAACAATCATAAGTCTAACCTAGTTCCTTATATCGAAAAACCAGCAATTCTTAAATCAAAATATAGTAGTAGTAATGTGCTAATACATGGTCTAGATAATAACAATTTTAAAGATTTTGATTTATTTAGTAGTCTTAATGCTGACCTAGAAACTATTAGTGATAATGATATTATTATTGGAAGTGCTCTTGCAAAAAATCTCAATTTATCGATAGGAGATGAGATTGTTATTTTTAATCCATTTATTTCAAAAAGAACATTAGAAAGAAATAAACTTTTATTTCTAGAAATAAAGGAAATATATCATTCTGGTATAGACGACTATGATTCAAGGTTAGTATTTATTCCTATGGATACAGTCCAATCTTACTTTGGTTTAAATAATAGTATCAGTGGTTGGATGAGTTTTGATCCTTTCTTAGATATAAAAGATGTTGATTATCCATTTTATCAATTAAGTGTACAGGATAGACATAGCGATTTATTTGAATGGATTAATACGCAGCAATGGCCAATTATCTTTATTTTTAGTCTAATTGCATTAGTGTCATATTTTAATTTGATGGGATCAATAAACATTCTTTTTTATGAGAAGAGATTTAATTTGGCAATTATGAAGACCTATGGTATGTCAAATAAAAAATTGTCAGTAATATTTATTATCCAGGGAGTTGTTTTAGCGTTGATTGGAGCAATGCTCGGGATTTTATTGTCTCTATTCGTTATTTTTATACAAGAGAAATTTCATTTTATATCTTTGGCTGAAAATATTTATTTCGTTAGTTATTTACCGATAGTATTTAGCGCTAATAACGCTGCTTATACATTATTGTTTAGTCTTATATGTAGTATATTATTTTCAGGTATTTCCTTGGTGTATCTTTTATCTATTAATCCATCTAAAATTTTAAAAAACTAATGAATATAATTTTTCTAATAGCAAAACGTTTTTTAATCCCAAGAAATATGTTAGAGGGAGGTATTATCAATATCATATCTTTCTTAGGTCTATTCATTGGTTCTATGTCAATCATCTTGTCGGTAGCAGTTCTTAATGGATTTCAAGGTATTCTGGAAGATGAAACAAGAAAGATATACGGAGATTATGCTATAATTAATTTTGATTATAATGAAGACAAAGAGCTAGTAGAAAAATTTGAAAAAAATAGTATTAAATATGCACCATATTATGAAGAAGAGTTTTTTATATCAAAAAATAAAAAACAATCATTAGTAAATCTAAAAACTGTCGACAATCTAAGATTTTATAATTTTTATGATTTAGAATTAATTGAAGACAATAAAAATCTAAATCATGGAGAAGCTATTATTGGAAAATCTTTAGCCAATAAAATGGATCTTAGTATTGGTGATTCAATATCAATCTATAGTACGAATCTCAATATGAGCTATTTAGCGATGCCTTCTACTAAGAAATTAATTATAAAAAACATCTTTCAGAATCGAATATTAAGATCTGATGAGTTTTTAGTTTTTACAGTATCTAGAGAATATAGTCTTTCTAGTAATAAGTTTACTCATATCGAAATGATTGGGACTATAGATGATATGATCCTAAAGGAAAATAAAAATATTATTTCATGGAAAGAAAGAAACAGGCAGCTATTCGATGCTACTGAGATTGAAAAGAAAATTACCTTTTTTACATTATTTCTTATCATCGTTGTAGCTTCATTCAATCTATCTTCTTCTGTCATGCAAATTGCGACTAAGAAAACGAGAGAAATGGCAATTTTAAGTACTTTTGGAATGAGTAAAAATAGTATCTCTAGTATATTTTTAGTCTATGGTTATTTACTAGCAACTTCTGCTATAGTTTCTGGTATTTTATTTGCGCTATTAATTATATATATACAGAACACATTGGGAATCTTTGTACTAAATCCTGAATTCTATTTGGTCAGTATATTGCCTATGGAAATTAGTGTTAAAGATATTTCTTTATTGTTATTTTACTCTATGATAATTATTGGATTATTTGCAACATTACCTTTAATGCTTATTAAAAAAATACGTCCTATTGAATTAATAAATAAAAACATATGATACTATCAGTTAAAAATCTTAAAAAAACCTTCAAAGATGGAGATAAAATTCTTGAAGTCTTAAAAGGTATTAGCTTCAATCTTCATAAAGGGGATATCTTAACTATTAAAGGTCCTTCCGGATCTGGAAAATCTACCTTACTAAGCTTGCTAGGAACCCTAGATCAGCCAGATAGCGGAGAGATAATAATTAACCAAAAGAATCTTAAAGATGTTAAAGATTATGATTTAATTAGAAATACTCATATTGGATTTATATTTCAATTTCATAATCTAATAGCAGAACTAAATGTTGTTGAAAATGTCACTATTCCAACACTAATAGCAGGCAAAAAAATTGATACTGATTATGTAGGCGAACTATTTGAATATTTTGATTTATCTAATCGTAAAAAATCATTTCCACTAGATCTTTCTGGCGGAGAAAAGCAAAGAGTTTCTGCGATGAGAGCTATTATAAATAAGCCTTCAATAGTTATAGCAGATGAGCCGACAGGCAATCTAGATGAGCATAATGCAATTAAGATGATTGATTTATTTCAAAAATTAAATCAGGACTTCAATTTGACTTTTGTAATTGCTACTCATGACGAAAAGGTATTTAGTATAGGTAGTAAAAAAACAAACCTATACGATGGAAATCTCTTAGAATTATAAGATTAATTCCTATATCTGCCATATAGTCATATAATTTGTCAAATATGACATATATATGATCTTGGCACAATCTTTGCAACTATAAAAGCAAGAAAACTAAAATATTAGGAGATTTTTATGGGAAAAATAATTGGAATTGATTTAGGTACAACAAACTCTTGTGTAGCAGTAATGGAAGGTGGAGAACCTACTGTCATTACTAGTCCTGAAGGTGGAAGAACTACACCATCCGTGGTAGGTTTTACAAAAGAAGGAGATCGTTTAGTAGGTGATCCCGCAAAACGCCAAGCTGTAACTAACCCAAGTAACACTATTTATTCAATTAAAAGATTTATGGGAAGAACTCCCGCTGAAATCAAAAAAGATATCGCGGAAGTCCCTTATAAGGTTGCCATAGATGGTGCGAAAGTTAATATAGAGGCCAATGGTAAGAAATATCAACCACAAGAAATAAGCGCTATGATTTTACAAAAAATGAAAAAGATGGCTGAAGAACATCTTGGAACCGAGGTGACTGATGCTGTTATTACTGTACCTGCGTATTTCAACGATTCTCAACGAAAAGCAACAAAAGATGCTGGAAAAATTGCTGGTTTAAACGTTAAAAGAATTATAAATGAGCCAACAGCGGCATCATTAGCTTATGCAAAAGATAAGAAGAAAGATGAAAAAGTAGCTGTATTTGATTTGGGTGGCGGAACTTTCGATATATCAATTCTAGATATTTTAGATGATGAAGGTTTAACGATAGAAGTAAATGCGAGTAATGGTGATGGAAAATTAGGTGGGGATGACTTTGACCAAAAAGTTGTTGATTGGTTAGCCGAAGAGTTCAAAAAGAACGAAAGTATCGATCTAAGAAAAGATCCAATGGCTTTACAAAGACTTAAAGAAGCCGCAGAGAATGCTAAAAAAGAACTTTCTACATCAAAACAAACAGAAATTAGTCTACCATTTATTACCGCAGATGCTTCAGGTCCAAAGCATTTAAATATTACTTTAACACGAGCTACGTTTGAAGAATTAATAAGAGATCTAGTTGAGAAAGTGGTCGGTCCATGTAAGCAGGCTTTAAAAGATGCTAAGCTTTCAGCTAAAGACATTAAAGAAGTAATTTTAGTTGGTGGTTCAACAAGAATCCCAGCAGTTCAAGGCAAAGTAAAAGAAATATTTGGTAAAGAGCCTAATAAAAGTGTTAATCCAGATGAAGTGGTAGCACGTGGAGCAGCAATTCAGGCTGGAATATTAGGTGGTGATGTTGATGATGTACTATTATTGGATGTCACTCCATTGACTCTTGGTATTGAAACTATGGGCGGTATTGCAACACCGTTGATTGAAAAAAACACAACAATACCAACACAAAAATCTCAAGTCTTTAGTACTGCAGCAGACAATCAGCCAATGGTTGATATCGTTGTTGTTCAAGGAGAAAGGCAGTTAGCCATAGATAATAAAAAACTTGGAAATTTTAATTTAGATGGAATTCCTCCAGCTCCGCGCGGTACACCACAAATTGAAGTTACATTTGACATGGATGCAGATGGTATCTTACATGTTAAGGCTATAGATAAGGCTACAGCTAAAGAGCAGAGTATTGTAATCAAAGCTCAAAGCGGACTAACAGATCAAGAAATTGAAAAGATGCTTAGCGATGCTAAAAAACATGAAGCTGAAGACAATGTTAAAAAAGAAGAGATTGAAACTAAAAATCAAGGAGAGCAATTAGTTTATCAGACAGAAAAACAAATGAAAGATCTAGATGATAAATTAAGTGAAGATGATAAAAAAGATCTCAATGAATCTTTAGATAAGCTAAAAGCGGCTAATACATCAGGCAATACTGATGATATCAAGACAGAAATAGAAAGCTTAAATTCTGTTTGGAGCACTAAATCTGCTGCGATGTATGCAAATTCCAGAGAAGGACAAGAACCTCCTATGCAAGAAGCACCAAATCCTGAATCTTCATCTGAAAAGAAAGATGAAAGAAAGATCGAGGATGCAGATTTTGAAGTTGTGGAAGATTAGATTTTAGATTTTTTATTAGGCTATTAATAGTTAGTTTTTGAACAAATGAATAGCCTAATAAGAAAAATACTTAAAACATTTTTTAGTATAATAATTACTTTCTTTCTTTTTATAATTATTATCAGTATTTCTCTTTATATATATATAGGAAAAGGACTTGAGTTTAAAATTAACAAGTCAAATTCTGCTGTCGCTTCTTTATCGGAGCAGTATAATATCGACTTTGATACATCTTCAACTATTAATCTTATTGCTGATACCGATAGAGTTGATGTATATCTATTATTAAAAAATCTTACCATTGATAAAAATAATGATAGTTTTATAGATGCAAGTAATGCCTCTATAAGAACTAGTTTTTCTTATACTAATATTATGTTATTAGGCAGTAATTTTTTCAATACAGAAAAAATACTTTACTCTTCAATTGGTAGTATAAACATTCATTTCAATGAACCTGTTTTAAATATAAAGAATTTCAATAGTTCTGATAATAATAGCTCATCAGTGAGTGGTCAATTTTTTCCGCTCAGTATTAAAGTAGACAATGGAGTATTATTTGATGGAGATATAGAAATAGGGAATTTTTCTATGACATTAGACATGAATCAATTCGAGGATAAATCTGATATTCAGAGTTATTCTATCGACTTAGAATCCCATGAAGATTTTCCAGCTTATTATATAGGTAAATTTTTTGAAGAAATAACTTCGCTACAAGATGAAAATGAATCAGTTTATTTTGATATAAATATTAAAGATAAAGAGGCTTCAAGTTCTAAAAATACTCAAGTATTAAATGGTATATTACGAGTAAGAGATACCAAGATGGACCTAGAAAGATTCCCAGTAGAATTAAAGCCAGAATCTATTAGAAATTTGAGCTTAGATCTTAATATTATTGATAATATAGGTCAGGTTAATCTCTTGGGTTCTGTTACCAACCCCAAAGTAAGATTAAAACTCCAAAAAGAACCGAACCTACAGATTGCAGGATCTATTGATTTTCAAGAAATATCGGAACCATATTTAAATTTAATAGTAAATGGAACAGATATATTTTTTGCTAAAGAAGAAAATGTCAATCTTAATGGCATAACAGATTTAAGGGTCTCAATCTCTGGAAAAAATGTATTAGATTTAATCGGAGAGCTAAATATAAAAAAAAGTCATGGGTTTTTAGTGCCATTAACAAATAGTACATTTGAAACTCAACATATTATAAAGAAGGAAGATGATGAATAAGGATGCACTAGATCAACTGAATGCAAAAATTGCAAAGAAATCAATATTTATTAAGGACTTAAAAGAGGGAATTGGAAAAGTTATCGTTGGTCAGGATGAGCTCATAGATAAAATTCTAATATCTGTTATATCTAATGGACATATTTTATTAGAAGGAGTACCTGGCTTAGCTAAAACCTTAACTATCAATACTGTAGCCAACTTAATTAATGCTGAATTTAAAAGAATTCAATTTACTCCAGATATGCTACCAGCTGACTTACTTGGAACTTTAATATATAACCAGAAGACTGGTAATTTCATCACAAAGAAAGGACCTATCTTTTCTAATATTATTCTTGCAGATGAGATTAATAGAGCTCCTTCTAAAGTTCAAAGCGCTTTGCTTGAAGCAATGCAAGAAAGACAAATTACGATCGGCGAAGAAACCTTTAAGCTTGATTTACCTTTTCTTGTTTTAGCTACACAAAATCCTATTGATCAAGAAGGAACATATCCGTTACCTGAAGCCCAAGTAGATCGTTTTATGTTAAAAGTCATTGTTGATTATCCGTCGATGGAGGAAGAGAAAGAAATTTTATCTAGAGTAGCAAAAACTAACATAGATACAAAACAACAATCCGTAGTAAACTCTAAAACTATATTAGAAGCCCAAGCGCTTATTAATGATATTTACATTGCACCTAAAATTTTAGATTATATCTTAAATATTGTATTTGCTACAAGAAATCCTGAGCAATTTAAGTTAGGTCAACTAAAAGACTTAATTAGTTTCGGAGCCTCGCCTAGAGCTTCTATTAATTTAGTATTAGCAGCTAAGGCAAAAGCATTTATCGATGGAAGAGGATATGTTATTCCAGAAGATGTAAGATATATAGGAAAAGATGTCCTAAGACATAGAATGCTACTATCTTATGAAGCTGAAGCAGAAGAAATCACATCAGAAGAATTAATTGATCAATTATTTAAAGAAATTCCTGTTCCATAATTTTAACTCATGTCTAAAGAGATACTAAAAAAAGTTCGACAAATAGAAATCAGAACCAAAAATATTGTAAATGATTTTTTTGGAGGAGATTATCATTCTAATTTTAAGGGTCGTGGAATGACTTTTTCTGAAGTAAGAGAATATCAATATGGAGATGATATTAGATTTATTGATTGGAATGTTACGGCGAAAACGGGTAAGCCTCATATTAAAGTTTTTGAAGAAGAAAGAGAGCTTTCAGTCTTACTTCTTATTGATGTTAGCAGCTCTGGTGTCTTTGGATCTAAGAGTAGGCTAAAAATTGATTTAGGGATTGAAATTGCAGCAATGTTGGGCTTTTCTGCTATAAAAAATAATGATAAGGTTGGATTGATTTTATTTAGTGATGATATCGTAAAGTATATACCTCCGAAGAAGGGAAAATCTCATGTATTGCGCTTAATCACCGATCTAGTAAATCATAATTATGACAAGAATCAAAATCAGACATCAATTAAAAAAGCGCTTGAATTTGCAAGTAAAATATCTAAAAGAAAAAATGTAATGTTTGTGATCTCAGATTTTATAGATGAAAATTTTTGGACAGAAATGAAATATTTAAATTTTAACCATGATGTAATAGGGGTTCAAATATATGATATTTTTGAAAAAGAATTTCCAGATTTAGGTCTAATTCAAGTTCACAATTCGGAATCAAATCAAAGAGTTTGGATTGATACATCTAATAAAAAAATAAGAGATAATTTTTCAAAAGATTCTTCTGAAAGGTTAAATACTTTTGCACAAAAATGTAAGAATATTGGATTTGATTTAATACAAGTAGGGACAAATGAAGACTATGTTAAATCACTAACTCGTTTCTTTAAAAGAAGAGCTAAGCGTACTTAATTCATGTTGAGAGTTATTATAATTCTATTTTTTTCGTTCTCTAGCTGTACGAAGAATTCGAATGAAGTAATTTTAACCTATAATACAGATATTCAAAAAACTCAGATTGGATATCCTGTAAATCTTGATATTAAATTAAATAATCTTGATGAATATTATTCTATTCAAGAAATGACATGGTCTGACTCTCTATTATGGGCAGCTGATTCTTCAAAAGTATTAATTAAAAATTCAAAAATAGATACTCTAGACCAGTCTTTATCTATTGGTTTTGAGATAACATTTTGGGATACAGGTAAAGCTGCTATACCACCATATTTTTTTAGTATTAATTTCCCAGATTCGACAGGTTCAACCATATTTGCTACAGATTCTATACATATAGAAATTGAATCAGTTATTGACAGTAATTTTGTTAATATTCAAAAAGATAAACCTATAAAAAAAATTAAATTACCTTACGATAAATATAGAATATTTCTAATATGTCTTATATTATTTTTGATAGTTTTTATATTTTATCTTTGGAGAAAAAGAGGTCAAGATAATCCTTTAAAAAATATCCAGTTTTTTAATAAAAATCCAAAAAAAGATTCAGTTAAAAAATTAAACAGGTTAAAATTTAAGGATATGTCTTCTGATATATTTTATAATAAGCTATCTATAATTCTAAAGGAATATCTTGAAAATGAATACTATATTATTTCATTTGAAATGACTTCTTCTGAGTTGAGAAAGTTTTTTGATGACAAAGATTTAATAGCTTTATTAGAAAAAATTGATTCTGTAAAATTTGCAAATAAAGAGTATAATAATATTGAAAAAAAATATGATTTAGAATTAGCAAAAAAAATTGTAAGAAAACTATTATAAAGAGATTAAATAAATTAAGTTCTTACCATGAGCACAACATCAGATATAAAAAATGGATCTATAGTAAGGTTTAAAAATGCAAGAATGAAGATTGTAGAATTTCAGCATGTAAAGCCAGGAAAAGGACCAGCATTTGTTAGAACAAAATTGAAAGATATTAAGTCTGGAAAAGTGATTGATCAAACTTTTAATGCGGGAGTTAAATTAGAATTTATTAAAGTGACTTCAAGTCAATTTCAATACCTGTATAAAGATGCTAGTAGTTATGTATTTATGCATAATCAAACCTTTAATCAAGTTGAAGTATCTGAATTATTAATGCAAGATGCCCATCACTATATTAAAGAAGGAGACAATCTTGATCTTGTTTTTGATGGCGATGAAATTATTAATATGAATCTTCCTGCAAAAGTAATTCTTGCGGTTGCACAAACAGATCCTGGACATAGAGGTAATACGGCTACTAACGCATCAAAGCCTGCTAAAATGGAAACAGGTCTTGAGATTCAAGTTCCGTTATTTATTAATGAAGGTGACTTATTAAAGATTGATACAAAGTCAGGTACTTACTCTGAAAGAGTAAAGCAATAGTGTTATGTGGAAAGACAAGCTAAAAGAAGTTATATATATACTAGAGAATAGCGATATAAATGAAATAGAAATCAGATTTTGGTTTAGAAAAATAAAAGTCACTAAAAGCCCTCCAATTATTAGTTCTGATTTTAGTAATATAGTATCAGATACAACTACCTCTATCGCAGAAAATCCGAGCATAGTTGTTGAAAAACAAGAAGATATTAATCCAGTGGTAGATGCAAACACCTTTACTGTACGCTCGCCTATGCCTGGAACATTTTACTCATCTCCAGATCCAGATTCTGAATCATTTGTTCAAATAAATGGCTCAGTTAATGAGGGAGATACTATTTGTATTGTAGAAGCAATGAAAATTATGAATGAAATTCAATGCGAAAGAAATGGAATCGTCAAAGAAATACTTGTTGAAGATGGTAATCCAGTTGAATTTGATCAACCATTATTTATCTTAAGTTGCTCCGAATAAAATATGTTCAAAAAAATACTCATTGCAAATAGGGGCGAGATTGCTATCAGGGTAATTCGTGCATGCAAAGAAATGGGTATTAAAACTGTGGCAGTTTATTCCAAAGCAGATGAATTTTCCTTACATATAAAATTTGCAGACGAAGCAATATGTATTGGTGCAGGTCCTCCTTTAGATAGCTATCTAAATATCCCTAGAATTATTGCTGCTGCTGAAATTTCTAACGCTGATGCAATTCATCCTGGATATGGATTTTTAGCAGAGAATGCTCAGTTTAGTGGAATCTGCGAAGAAAATGGATTTTGTTTTATTGGACCAGATTCTAAAACCATCGATTTGATGGGAGACAAAGTGAATGCTCGAAAAGTCGCAGAAGAGTCAGAGGTGCCTATTGTTCCTGGGAGTAATGTTCTCAAATCTGTAGATGACTTACTTGAGATTGCTAATAATATTGGATATCCAGTCATGTTAAAAGCTTCTGGCGGCGGCGGCGGAAAAGGGATGCGAGTACTAAACAATGCCTCAGAATCAGAAAAAGGATTTAGTATTATACAATCCGAAGCAACTAAAGCTTTTAATAATCCTGAAATTTATGTAGAAAAATTTATTAAAAATGGACGTCATATTGAAGTTCAAATCTTAGGAGATAAGTTTGGTAACCATGTTCATTTCGGTGAACGTGAGTGTTCAGTACAAAGGAATAATCAGAAATTGATTGAAGAGTGCCCATCTGCTTTTGTTGATGAAGATTTAAGAGAAGTCTTGACATCAAAGGCTCTAAGTTTAGCTAAAAAAGTAAGCTATGTTGGAGTTGGAACAGTTGAATTTTTAGTAGACGAAGACAAAAATTTTTATTTTATTGAAATGAATACGAGAATTCAGGTAGAGCATACTGTAACAGAAATGGTATATATGATAGATTTAGTAAAAGAGCAAATTAAAATGCATTTTGGAAAAGAAATATCTTTCAATCAAGATATGATTAAGAGTAAGGGACATTCTATCGAATGTAGGTTAAACGCAGAAGATCCTTTTAATAATTTTATTCCTTCACCTAAAAAGATTGATTCTCTTAATTTTGCAGGCGGAATTGGCGTAAGGATTGATTCTTATATTTATGCAGGATATCAAATACCTCCATTTTATGATTCTCTGCTTGGAAAATTAATTGTGCATTCCAATACAAGGAAAAAAGCTATTATTAAGATGCAAAGAGCTTTAGAAGAAACTTTTATTGAAGGACCAAATACAACATTACCATTGTTAGAAATGATTTTATCAAATAATGACTTTATTAGTGGAAATTTTGACATAAATTTTTTAAGTAATTTTCTAAAAAAAATGAAAGGGGAAAAAATTGAATCATCCAAAGAATTTGATGTATACATCTGACCTTTGGACTAATTTTTTACCCTTTACAAGAAGTTGATTTCTCGACGATAAAATTCAAAAGAAACAGGTAAAAATAGGGGCATTAATTTGCCCCTTTTTTTTAGAGTATTGCGAAAAGTATTTAGAGAAGAGCGAATTTTCTACTCAATACTCAACTAAATACTCTGCTAAATACTATTATAAACTTTTTCAGATGAAAATAATCCCTCAAATCTTATTATTACAATATTTTTTTCCCTATAACTACAAGTACATGATCACCTATGTATGCATTCAACTAAATCTGAATTTTCAACCTAGTTATCTCAACCTAAACAAGATATCGAGGGGGGTAGGGTAGTGGTATATCTTACATATACATTCTAAAGTAATTTTTTGTAAATTTTTAGTATGACATATTTAATTATCTACTCACTTGTTCTTGGTTTAGCAACATACTTGTTGTTATATAAAAAAATTGGAGTTACAATTTTTGGAGCAAGTTCAACTGTTGGTTTACTTTTGATAATTCTTTTGCCAATTCTAATTGAAAATGATGTATTTTCATCATCTGATTCAGGTTCGTCACCAACATTTGATAAAACCAAATTAGACAACTATTTCAATTCACTAGAAGATAACAATAAATTTATGGGTAGCGTTGCCGTCTCAAAAAACGGAGAAATTATATATTTAAAATCAATCGGGTATGCTGACGTTGAGAACAACCTAAAAGCAACTAAAGAAACTAAATACCGAATTGGTTCAATTTCTAAATCATTTACAGCAGTTTTAGTATTAAAAGCAGTTGAAAAGAAAAAGTTAGAATTTGATCAAACTATTGACAAATGGTTTCCTACAATAACAAACTCAAAGAAAATAACCGTAAAACAATTGCTTAACCATAGAAGTGGAATACACAACTTTACAAGTGATTCTGAATACTTAATGTGGAACACACAGCCAAAGACTGAAAAAGAAATGGTTGAAATAATTAAAAGAGGTGGCAGCGATTTTATACCAGACAGCAAAGCAGAATACAGCAATTCAAATTATGTACTGTTGACATACATTCTTGAAAAGACTTTTATAAAATCGTATTCGGAATTGTTGCAAGAACACATTGCTCAACCAATTGGTTTGACAAACACTTATGTTTTTGGCAAAATCAATACAAGCAATAACGAATGTAAATCATACAAATTTGTTGTTTCCTGGAAAGAAGAACACGAAACAGACTTTACAATTCCGTTAGGTGCAGGTGCTATTACTTCTACAACAAGCGACTTGACAAAATTTGCTGACGCTTTGTTTGGTGGACAACTTTTGACTGCTGAAAGTCTTGAAATAATGAAAACCGTTCAAGAAGGTTACGGAAATGGGTTGCTTCAAATTCCTTTTTACAATAGTGTTGGCTTCGGCCACACAGGCGGAATAGACGGTTTTAGTTCTGTATATTCTCACTTCCCTGACGACAATATTTCGTATGCTTTAACTTCAAACGGAACAAACATAAGTAACAACGATATTTCTATTGCAGTTTTAAGTGCAGTTTACGACAAACCATACGAAATTCCAGTATTCACAACTTACAACTTGACTTCGGAAGACTTGGATAAATATTTAGGCGTTTACACTTCTAACCAAATCCCTTTGAAAATTACAATCACAAAAGATGGAAACATTTTAATTGCACAAGGCACAGGACAACCAGCATTTCTACTTGAAGCAACAAATAAAGACAAATTTAAGTTTGACCAACTAGGAGCAAAATTTGAATTTAATCCAACAAAAAAAACAATGATATTATTTCAAGGTGGCGGGCAAATTAAATTTACTATAGAATAAAAACCCTAAACCATAGGCTACTTCGGTAGCCTTTGTTGTTTCCAAAACCCATCATACATTAGCAAAAACCCATAATGTTATTGGTAAACTCATTGGTAAACAAATTAGCATTCCAGTTTTTCCATCTTTTTAACTAAATTGGTTTAATGCGATATCTTATCATAGTCTTGTCATTCTTCCTCATCACTTGTGGTGGTGGAGGTGGTGGAGGAGATTCCGCTCCTACAGAACCTACGGGATCAGGGTATGTAATAGAGCTTAGTTCTTTATCTGGAAATGCTCAAAAAGGTCCGTTTAATAATGGAACTTCCATTAATGTTGCAGAGCTAACTATTGCCTTAAGTCCAACAGGACGTAATTTTTCAAGCCAGATTACTGATAATTCTGGGTTATTTTCTGTTACCAATGTACAGTTAACGTCTCCGTATGTAGAATTGCGTGCATTAGGGTTTTATTTTAATGAAGTTGCTAATGCAACTTCTGATGCTCAATTAACCTTGTATGCATTATCAGATTTAACCAATAAGACCAGTTTAAATGTAAATTTATTATCTCACTTAGAAAAAAATAGGATTACTGTTTTAATGAGTGGGAACAACCCAAAAACGTTCGCCCAAGCCAAATTGCAAGCACAAGAAGAAGTGTTAGCGATTTTTGATTATTCACGAGCGAATATGCCTGATTCTGAATTATTAGACATTACCCAAGCAGGGGCAGGGAATGCCAAACTCTTAGCGATTTCTGCAATTTTTCAGGGAGATCTAACCGTAGGACAGATGTCCGAACTGTTAGCAAATATTAGTACCGACATTACAAGTGATGGTACCTTAGATGATGCTAGCCTTGGAAACACTCTTATGACAAATGCAGCAAATTTAGATTTTGCTGCTATTCGTAACAATTTGGTGGTTCGCTATGCATCCCTTGGAATGAGCGTAAATATTCCTGATTTTGAAACCGAAATAAATCAATTCTTAAAATCCCCTGTAGTCCAAGACATAAATATATCTACCAATGAAGATACAGCTATTAATATTACCTTAGCAGGATCCGATCCAGAAGGAGAATCCATTACCTATAGTCTTGTAGATGATTCCAACAATGCAACCATCACTATCAATGGGAATGTAGCCAACTATGTGCCAAATGCTAATTGGAATGGAACTGATACCTTTAGCTACAAAGCCAATGATGGTACTTCTGATAGCAATATTGGGACGGTCACCATTACCGTAAATCCTATTGATGATGAACCAAATACCATTGATAGTTCTGTTGATACTGATGAAGATACCGCAGTCGATGTCAGTTTAACGGCTAATGAATATGATGGAGAAAATTATTCCTTTAGTATTATCTCGAATCCATCTAATGGAGGCGTGAGTTTAAGTGGAACGACAGCGACTTATACTCCAAACCAAGATTGGAATGGAACGGACACCTTTACCTTTGAGGCGACTGATGATCGTACTTCTCGTACCAATGTAGCAACAGCTACTATTACTGTCAATCCAGTCAATGATGCACCTGTTGCAGACAATACGAGTGGTTCTGGTGATGAAGATACTGCTGTAGATATTACGATGTCAGGAACCGATATAGATGGCGATAACTTAACCTATAGTGTTGTAGCTACCAACAATGGTACGGTAACCATTGATGGAGCAATAGCCACTTATACCTCAACCCAAGACTGGAATGGAACCGATACGTTTACCTATAAAGTAAACGATGGATTTTTAGATAGTAATACGGCAACAGTAACCGTAACGGTTGCTGCAGTCAATGATGCGCCAGTCTCTAGTGGTGTGGGTGCATCTACGAATGAAGATATCGCAAAAACAGTTACCTTATCTGCCAGTGATGTAGACAGTAATAGTTTAACTTATAGTATCGTCAGCAATCCATCCAAAGGGTCACTTGGCAATGTCAGTGGTACGGATGTAATATACACCCCAAATGCTAATTGGAATGGAATTGATACCTTTACCTATAAAGCCAATGATGGTGCTTTAGATAGTAATGTTGCAACGGTCACGATTGACATTGCTAATGTAGGTGGTGAGATTAATTTTTTAAATGCAACCAATGATGACTTGAATGGAACGCATAGAACTGAGGATGCTTATACTTTAAAATGGAATTATACTGGTGGTGGAACGAGTGAAACATATAATATTTACTTAAACCATTATGAAGGACACTCTCAATGGGGCGTAGGAACATTTAGCAAATTAATAGCAACAGTTGATCCTCAAGTTTCACGATATGATGGAACTTTTGATTCAGATTTATATTTTCATACTGAATATTATTTCAAGATTGTCGATGCAGATGAATCTATTAGAAATCCAGATGAAGGTGTAACATGGTCATTTAATATCCTTCCAAAAGATGCATATGCAACGATGGTTGATCCGAATGGTGGAGAGCAAATAGCAATAGGCTCCACATATACCATTAAATATGATGTTTCAGATGACGTCAACACAGGATATAAGCCTGGTGTTGAATTTAATCTCTACAAAAATAGCACTCACTTAGGCGAAATCGATGATGAGAATAATTATATTAGCGGTCCAGTCAGCAATAATAACTATAATGGAGAATATGAATGGAACGTTACAAATATATATGATCCAGGAACATATAAGATTGAACTACGATCAATGGGCAGCCATCTCAACGATTATACTGATGATACTTTTGAAATTATAAATCCGATGACTTTGACTTTTCCAATTGGTGGTGAAACACTCATTGCAGGACAAACTTACCAGATTACTTGGAGTAATGGTTATGATTTAGTTGAAAATTTAGATTTGAGAAATGATACTTTCGGTGGTGGAGCCCCATATGGCAATGTATGTCTTTACGGATGTGGTGGTACTGCTGATGGGACAGTAGGTTCATTTTCATGGTCAATTCCAAGTGATGTTCCAACCGATTCAAATTACTATCTTAAGATTGGTGCTGATACTAGTACTAATTTGCCAGGTGATACCACTGGAATGTTTACTATAAAAAGTCCTTGGGCTAATACAAAATCTCTAAATTTTGATAGCAATATTCATGCTCATGTTGATATGGGAACCACTGCTGGAGTCTTTACTACAACCATGACCGTACAAGCGTGGGCCAAAGCAACTGCATTACAATCCAATAAACATATTGTTTCAAAAGGAAATGATAGCAATCAAGATCTTCGTGCTTACTCACTCATGGCTCCGTATGCAACCGAAGAGTTTAGTGGAGCCAAAGATAATTGGACTGCTAGTATGAATCTCTTTCAATTGCCTGTTGGTAATACTGAGTACCGACTAACCTCGAGCACTGCCGCTACACTTAATGCATGGGCTCATCTAGTAATGACCTATGATGGATCCAATATCAAGCTTTATGTTAATGGAACCTTAGAAGATACACAAGCTGCCACGGGAAATATTGGAGGCAGTCTTGCTTCTATTCAAAAATTCTTAGTGGGAGATCATAATATTACGAAACCAGGATATAATTTTGATGGCAGGATTGATGGAGTAGCTATTTGGGATATAGCATTAACTGCGTCTGATGTTACCACTTTATATAATAGCGGAGATGGAGAGGACCCAAGCGAAGTTGAGAGCTCAAACCTTCAAGGATATTGGAATTTTGAAGATAATGCCAATGATTTATCATCGAATAACAACGATGGAACGCTTTTCCGTGCAACGTATGTGTCAGATGTTCCTTCAGATTAAATTTAAACTTTAATCGACATGGAAATGTTGAATAAATATTTTCTTGCCAACTGTCCTCTCTAAATAAGAGTTATAATACAATCGATATTTTATAATAAATTAAAGTAGTATACCAAAGTAGTATACAAATTATTATAAATAAGCAAAGGGCAAATTGATACTTATAAATCAATTGCCTTTGCGTTCTGTTCAAAGAGCGAGGCGTGAGCCGAGCGAACCAATCCCTTTCCTTCTCAATATCAATCTGGAATTTTCAACCTAAAATTCTCAACCTAAACAAGATATCGAGGGGGGTAGGGTACATATATAAGACGTACACTCCTTCTGAAATTGCTTCTCAACTGCCCCTTGGTCATAGTCTATATACAGATTATGTTGAAAAAATTATCAGTATTCCAAACGCAGAATCTATGCTAGGTCTATTCCCTACTAACTAAGTTGCAAAAGCGTTCTATCAACCAGAAAAAGCTTTTAAAATCCAGTTATATAGTTGTTTCACTAAAGCAAAACCAACAGTCATAATGAGAATAGTTAACCCAATATCAATCCAAAGTGATTCTGGATTTTGTAAGTGGCTAATAATTTTATCAAGCATAACTAAATATAGGGGAAAAATATGGTACTAATATGGATACTAATAATGACAACAAGCGAACACTGCACGCGTATTATTTACTATATATTGTTTGACAGCAATATTCTGCATTAGTCATGAGTCTTGTTTATGTAACTATGAACAAAAATAGTGCCTACTTGTTAAAATACATATTACTTAATAAATTTAGTCTAATTAAAAATAAAGAGAAATCATGAAAATTATTTGTATCTACAATGCCAGCTCCACATTGACTGGAGAATTAAACTATCTTTACAAAAAAATATTTCAAAATGAAAGTTGCGGTATGTGTGATATCTCTCATAATTTGACTGGAATGAAAAAAGAGTGGAAAGAGATGGAGGCGCAATCGGATCATGACTACTCTTTATTGCACATTGATGAAGTGCCAAAGAATATCCCCCGTAATTTAATTCAAGAACTGCCTTGCGTGATACAGCAGCACGAAGAAAGTTGTAATTTATTAATCACTCATGAAGAATTAAATTCCTGTAAGGGAAATATTAAAACCTTTACAACGCTATTGGATTATAAATTGAATGAATTATTAAATCAAAAAAAGGTAAAAAAATGAAATTAACAAAAGTAATTACAACGGGTGTTATAGCAACAGCCATTATGTCAGTCGTAGCAATCATGGCACCGATGATGGGTATGCCAAAAATGGACTTTGGTGAAATGTTAGGTGCGAATAATCCAATGATAGTCATGCCGTATGCAGCTGGATGGATGATGCACTTTGTGATAGGCATTGTACTAACAGCAATCTATGCTTCAGTTTTTTTAAACAGATTAAGCGGAGCGTATGTCATACGCGGTATTATTTTTGCCATGCTCCCTTTTGTAATGGCACAATCTATGATGATGCCAATGATGGGTAATGGCTTTTGGTCGGGCGGTGACATTATGGCGATTATGGGTAGTTTCATTGGGCATGTTTGTTTTGGTGCAGTATTGGGCAGTGTATACGCCGAAGGCGAATAAACTTATATCCAATAAGTAATTGATAATGTTATCATTGCAAAATCTTTCTCTATAAAACCAACTAGCATAATCACCAATGTATGGATTTATATAAACCTACACCTACCTACTTGTATGGTATTAATAAGGTATGGGGTTGTGGGGATACCTTTGTGGGTACCTATTCGTCTTTTATGTATGGTTTGACGTTTATCAACTAAGCGAGAGGGGCATACTGCACATATAATCACAATTGGGTATAATAAATCTTTACTAAAACAGAACAATTTATTTACCTTCTTAGATGTCGTCAAAACCTAAGAAACCTATACAATTTCTTGACCCAAAGTTACATACTCAATTAGTAAGGACTAATCCTATTACTCTTAAAAAAGAGACAATAGATTTAATAACTGATAAAGAGCAATGGGATAGAGTAGTTAATGCGGGTAGAATCAGAGCAGAGTGGAATACTTGGTTAAATAAATGGTTAAGAGATTATGAGTACTTTCTTACTCTACATGAGGGCGAAAGAGAATCCTTTTATTCAAACTTCTTAGCCCTTAGTGAAACTATGATTTACAATTATCGTAATTGGGTTCACATAGGCGTTAATGTTCACTTCAAAGAATTAGCACATCATCATAAGTATATGCCTATAATGACTGAGCATTGGTATAATCGTTGGAATAAACTTAATCCTAATTCATCTACAATCTTAAAAGAGAGTGGAGATATCTGCAAATTAGCATATAGGGATAAGATGAATGCTTTAAAAGTAAAAGGCGAAGAATTACCAACCTTAGAAGAAAACAATTATGAACCTTCAAAAGAGGAGTGCTATACACTTCTTGATAAATGTCTTAATGGGGATACTGAGATTGAGAATAAGATTATCAATGAAGAATTAGTAAGAGCAGAAAGAGTTAAAGTATACTTCTTAACAGGTCAAGACCAATTAAATATGGTTAGTAAGAGTATGAGAAAGTGGAAGTCTCTTTGGCTTAAAGAGCTCTTTGATAAAAGAAATACAGATAGAGAAGAACACTACAAAAGGTTTGCTAAGATTCTTGTTAAAAGAAAGATAGTACCACAAATAGACTTGATTGCCCCTTTACTTTCAAAAGTGAATAAACCAAATGAAGAATTAGTTCAGATATTTGCTAATTCATTTATAGCATTTTGGGGTAAAGGTATGCCTAACTATCAATTAACAGAAACTTCGCTTGGTAATCGTGGAGCAAGACAATTAGCATTTATGGTAGTACCAAAAGAGTACAGTAGTTCTCAAACCTATATCTATCAAATGCGTACAGAAAAGATATAGCAGAATCTGAGCGATAGCGAAGATCTGCGTGATTCAATCAACCTTAGCCTGTTAAACAGGTAATTAACAGGTCAATCTTCTCTGTAAAACAGCGGAATAACAGCGATTCCTTCAACGTTGCTAAACCAAGCGCTATTCAGTTCTGCGATGGATTGCCAAAAACAAGATCTGGAAAAATCATGCGAAGAATTTTAAAAAAAATCGCCCAAAATGAAACTGATGATTTAGGCGACATCTCGACCTTAGCAGACCCGAGCGTTGTTGCAAGTTTGATTAAAAAATAAGTCAAATAATAAAGTTCAACTGAGTAGTCGGTTTTACTTGACAATCATTTTATTACATCTTACTATGTATTATGCGCAATTATTTATCAATAGTTTCTCGCATTACAGACAGTGTGACTGCACTGAAAGATGTCTGGTATCTTTTACTAGCTATCATTTCACATTACTTTATCCCAGAATTTCCCCCGACAAATATTTTTACACATAATTAAGTGTAGAAAATTACCCTGTCAACTTACATATCGTAATACTCTGCACTTCTTATATCTTTAAGAAAAGATATATAGTACCAATTAAATATTTACAAAAGAAGAGGTGTTATTATGAAAAAAATCAATGTTATAATGTTTGCCGTTCTACTATTTATTTCTTGTGGAGATAATTCTGCTCCAACCAATCCTTTGATGTCCGATAAGGGAATCGGTCCAATAACTAATGTAAAAATATATGATAATATCGATACAAAAATGGCATCAATGGGAGAGATAGCTTTTAATCGAAATTGTGTATCATGCCATAAAATGGATAAAAAGTTTATAGGTCCTAGTTTAGAACAAATCACAGAACGAAGATCCCCTGAATGGATTATGAATATGATTCTTAATCCTGAAGTGATGGTAAAAGAAAACCCTATAGCAAAAGAATTGTTAATGGAATATATCGCTCCTATGGCTAATCAAAGTTTGTCAGCACAGGAAGCAAGAAATATACTAGAATATTTCAGACAATATGACGAAACAATAAAAAATAAAATCTTAAAAGAAGAGGTAAAATAATGAAAAAAATAATAGCGTTATGCTTAACGTTACCATTCTTCATTGGTGCATGTGTTAACTCTGTAGATGATGGAGCATTATCAAATAACATTGCTGCAAAATCTTACGTTGCGCCTGGAGATCACGATGAATTTTATGCATTCTTATCAGGAGGATTTAGCGGACAAATGTCTGTTTATGGATTGCCTTCAGGAAGATTATTTAAAATTATTCCAGTATTTTCACAGGACGCAGAAAAGGCTTATGGTTACAATGAAGAAACTAAGCCCTTATTAAATACATCCTTTGGATTTGTTCCATGGGGGGATGCACATCATCCCGATATTTCTCAAACTGATGGAGTACTAGATGGTAGATGGGTATTTATTAATGAAAATAATACACCAAGAATAGCTAGAATCGACCTTACAACATTCGAGACTGCTGAAATCATAGAGCTTCCTAATTCTGCTGGAAATCATAGTTCTCCTTATGTAACTGATAATACTGAATATGTAGTTGCTGGAACACGTTTTGCAGTACCGGTTCCTCAAAGAGATATGCCAATAAGTGAATACAAAGGAAACTTTAAGGGAGTCTTATCTTTTGTAGGAGTTGACCAAGATTCAGGAGAAATGGATTTATCTTTCCAGATTATGATGCCTGGATTTGATTATGATAAAGCACATCCGGGAAGAGGAAAATCTCATGGATGGATGTTCTTTACAACATATAATGTGGAAGAAGGAAATACACTTCTAGAGGTAAATGCATCGCAAAGAGATAAAGATTTCATTGCTGCTGTAAACTGGAAGAAAGCTGAAGAATATATTAAGCAGGGAAAGTTTGATACCATACATAGTAAATATGCTCATAATATTTATGACGAACATACCCACTCAGCTACGAGCAATATAAAGCATGAAGTAAAAATGCTAGATCCAGAAAAATATCCAGGCATTGTTTACTTCTTACCAATGCCAAAATCTCCACATGGATGTGATGTTGATCCTAGTGGTGAATATATTGTAGGAAGTGGTAAGCTTTCTGCTAATGTAACAGTTCATTCATTCTCAAAAATGATTGATGCTATTGAAAATGAGAAATTTGATGGAGATGCATATGGTATTCCAATTATTAATTTCGAAGACGCATTGGCAGGGGTTGTAAAACAGCCTGGGTTAGGTCCGTTGCATACTGAATTTGATGGTAAAGGTAATGCATACACAACATTCTTTATTTCATCAGAAGTAGTAAAATGGAAATTAGGTACATGGGAAGTACTTGATAAAAAACCAACATATTACTCACCCGGTCATTTAATGATTCCTGGTGGAAATTCACAAAAACCATTTGGAAAGTACATGGTAGCTCTAAACAAAATAACCAAGGATCGCTATTTACCTACTGGACCAGAAGTAACTCAATCAGCTCAATTATACGACATTACTGGAGATAAAATGGAATTGTTGCTTGATTTCCCAACAGTAGGAGAACCTCACTATGCAGCAGGTATACCAGCAGATTTAATTAAATCAAAATCAAAAAAAATATTTAAGCTGGAAGAAAATAAGCATCCATATGTTACTAAATCTGAAGCAGAGGCAAAAGTAGTAAGAGACGGAACCGATGTTCATATATATCTTACTACAATTAGAACACATTTTGCGCCAGATAATATTGAAGGAATAAAAGTAGGAGATACTGTTTATTTCCATGTCACTAATCTTGAACAAGATTATGATGTTCCTCATGGAATTGCTATTACTGGAGCTAATAATGCTGAGCTATTAATAATGCCTGGACAAACAGAGACATTTGTGTGGAAACCTAAAACACCCGGTGTCTGGCCATTTTACTGTACGGACTTTTGTTCAGCACTTCATCAAGAAATGCAAGGGTATGTACGAGTCTCTCCAAAAGATTCTGATATAGATTTAAGTTGGTCGCTAGGGGAAAGTTAAACGACAACCACTTCTCAAGGCTATTGTTTCAATAGTCTTGAGAAGGTAACTAATAAAGGACGGATCTATGGAAAAAATCATTTTCACATTAGCAGTACTAGCATGTTCAATAATCATAGCATACTACGTTATTTTATTTACCGTTTTAAATTAAGGGAGATTAGATATGGCATGTAAAAGTAAAAAAGCTAAGAATACCTATATTGTACTGATTACCGATACAAAGACAAAACAATATGAAAGATGGTCTTGTTGCAATATCGATAATAAAATTAAAAAATATTTAACAGAACATCCCGATTCAAAATGTGAAATAACTCATCAATATATTTCTTCAGGCTTATAAGGTAAATATTAAATGATAAAAAAATCACAAATAACAATGGGGCTTGGGGCCCTAATGCTATTGACTTTATTTTGTTTTCCTTTGTGGCAAATAACATTAATAGCTCCTCAATATCCTGAGCCAATTGGAATGAATATATGGATTAATAAATTGACTGACATGAATCCAAATGACATTAAAAATATTAATCTTATGAATCACTATATTGGAATGGCGCCAATGCCAGAAAATATGAGAGAGTTCGAATACTTTCCTAAAATTATTATTTCAATGTCAATTTTAGGTATACTTTTTAGCATAATTGGTCACAAGAATTTTTACTTAACCTGGCTATTTATAATGGGAGTATTAGGGATATTAGGAATGTATGATTTCTGGTATTGGCAGTATACCTTTGGACATAACCTCAGTGCTGATGCTGCAATTCAGTTTGTCGATGAATTCAATAATCCGATGACATATCAGCCACCATTAATTGGAGAAAAAAAAATACTAAATTTTGTGGCTACTTCTTATCCGTCAACAGGGTCATATTTATTATTTCTATCAATAGCATTAGGTAAGTATTCATATATTAATGAAATGAAAAAAAAATATGCAAAATCTATATAAATTAATTTTACTAGTATTTATTGTGGTGGGCTGCAATAATAATATCAGGCCAGTTCATTATGGTCAAGATATTTGTTCTCAATGCAATATGCATATCATTGATCAACAACATGCTGCAAAAATCGTAAACCAGTATCAAAAAACTTTTATGTTTGATTCAATCGAATGTATGATGAATTATCTGAAAGATAAAAATGCAAATAGTTATTCAAAATTTCTTGTTAATGCATTCGGATATCCGTCTGAATTTTGGGATGCTACTCAATGCACTTATATAATATATGATCAAATTCCAAGCCCAATGGGAGATTACTTAACTGCATTAAAAAATATAAATGAGTTATCTCAATTTAACATAAATGATATTGAGCAAGTACTTAGCTGGGAAGAGTTAAAAAATGTATATAAATAACATTCCAATATATCGAATTTATGTATTAATTATTTTACTTCTAAATATTAACCCGCTCAATGCTAAAACAATAAATGTTTGTTCAAATTGTAAAATTCAAACAATCGAAAAAGCAGTGCAGGTAGCATCAAATGGAGATACAATTATTGTTAAAGAAGGAACATATTTTGAGAAAGATATAGAGATTAGAAAGTCGCTAACAATTTTAGGAGAAAATGCAATCATTGATGCTGAAAATAAAGGCGGAGTTTTTCACATCTATGCTGACAATACTACAATCAAAGGGTTCACAATTAACAATATTGAAAAATCATATACCAAAGATATAGCAGCAATATATACATTCGGAATTAAGAATTTTATCTTTGAGAATAACACATTTAACAATCCTTTTTTTGCATTATTAATTCAAAGATCTAGTAATGGATTAATTGCAAATAATAAAATATTTGGGAATGCCATTAATGAAGTTAGTTCTGCAAATGGAATTCATTTGTGGCATTCATCTAACGTAATTATACATAATAATATTATTGATAAAATGAGAGATGGAATCTACTTAGAATTTGTGAAGAATAGTAAAATACACCATAACATCAGTAGTAATCAGCAAAGATATGGATTACACTTTATGTTTTCAAATAACAACGAATATACGCATAATGTTTTTGAAAAAAATGCAGCTGGCGTTGCTGTCATGTTCTCAAAATATATTTCTATGAATCATAATCAATTCAAGGACAATTGGGGAACGGCTTCATTTGGATTATTATTAAAAGAAATATATGATGCAGATATCGGCAATAACATTTTTGAAAAAAATACAATAGGAATTAACGTTGAGGGTTCATCTAGGGTTCAATATGAAAATAATATATTTAAAAATAATGGTTGGGCGCTAAAGATTACTGGAGGGTGTTATAAAAATATTTTCATACAAAATGACTTTATTAATAATTCATTTGATTTATCCTATAATGGCCGAATAAATGAAAATAAATTCCATTCAAATTATTGGTCAGAGTATAATGGGTATGATTTAGATAAAGATGGTATAGGAGACATTTCCTATCAGCCAGTAAAGCTTTTTTCATATATTACTCAACAAACTCCAGAATCTATTATTTTGTTAAGAAGCTTATTTATTGATTTGGTAAATTTTTCTGAAAAGGTTTCTCCATTATTTATTTCAGAAAAAATTAAAGATCATTCTCCTCAAATAAAAATGGTCAATATAGCATCATGATTGAAATCAAAAAAATATCGAAATCTTTTGGTAAAGTTAATGCGTTACAAAACGTTAATATTCTTGTAAATAAAGGAAAAATATTTTCAATTACTGGACCAAATGGTTCAGGAAAATCTACTTTAATTAAATCTTTGCTTGGCCAAGTAATTCCAGATAAGGGTACAATAACGATTGATAATGATTCGATAAAGAATAAATGGGAGTACAGAAATGATATTTCATATATGCCTCAAATTATTGATTTTCCCGCAAACTTGCGTGTTAATGAATTAATTGAAATGATTAAGACCGTACGCTTAGATTACAAATATCAAAAAACAACAGAAGTAGAATTAATTAAAATATTTGAACTTGAACCCTTTTTAGATAAAAAATTATCTGATTTGTCAGGTGGTACAAAGCAAAAGGTAAATATAGTCTTAACATTCATGTTTAATGTACCAACTATTGTTCTAGATGAACCTACATCTGGGCTCGATCCTGTATCAATGATTAAGCTTAAAGAACTTATTAAAGAAAGAAATAAAGCAGGGGTTACCTTTATTATAACATCTCATATAATGAGTTTTATCGAAAATATATCTAAAGAAATAATTTTCTTAATCGATGGAAGTGTTGCTTTTGATGGAAAGATACATGATCTAAAAAAATTAACTAATAAAGAAACACTTGAAAGATCTATAGCAGAACTAATGGTGAAAAAAAATGTTTAAGATAATCAAATATAGTTTTTTTGACTTAATGAGAAGCAGATGGAGCTATATTTATTTCTTTTTCTATCTTTTATTAGGATTTAGTATTCTTTTTTTGAATTCTGATATAGCGAAGTCAATCATCATTTTAATGAATATTATTATAGTCCTGGTGCCATTAATTGGGACAATATTTGGGGTCATGTTCTATTATAATTCAGTCGAGTTTAGTAGACTACTTTTAGCTCAGCCAATTAAAAGAAAAACAATATTCCTTGGTCAATATCTAGGACTATCTTTGGCGCTTTCAGCAAGTATTTTTTTTGGACTTGGGATCCCTTTCCTTTTGTATGGATTAATTAATTCTGGATATATAATTAATTTTTTAACGCTTATGGCGGTCGGATTATTACTTACTTTTATTTTTACGGCAATATCTTTTAATATTGCTTTGCACAATGAAGATAAAATCAAAGGATTTGGTATCTCTGTTTTAGTATGGTTGCTTTTAGCAATTGTGTATGATGGATTCTTTTTAATTGGGATGATCGTATTTAATAGTTACCCACTAGAAAAATTTGCATTAATTGCTACATTATTTAATCCAATCGATTTATCACGAATACTAATTATTTTGAAGCTTGATTTTTCAGCTTTACTTGGATACACCGGTGCAGTATTAAATCAATTTTATGGTACCAATCTTGGAATGCTGTATTCATACTTGATATTAATGGCTTGGATTATACTTCCTGTGCAGTTTATGATCAAAAAGTCAGAGAAGAGAGATTTTTAGCTCAAAAATTGTTCAATAATTAAGTAAGATTATATTTTTTTATGTTCCTTGAGCATACATAAATCCATAACAGCTGCGATTCCATTAGTAGAAGCTAATACTGCAGCGACATACCTTTGCTTTTACTCAAATTGCTAAAGATGTTAATCCTTATGTATTGCAAGGATTGATGGGACATAGCAACTTTAAAACAACTGAAAGGTATTTAAAGTATGATAAAAATATGTTTGTTGATTTAGTAAATAATGATGAAAAATTAATTACTTCTAATGAAACTTTTTTATCGTAATTTTTGGTACAGATTAGGAGTTTTACTAAATACTTTGCTAAATACTCCTAATAATTACTAAAAAAAGAGTAAGCAAAACAATGAGTTTTGTCGACGAGGAAAGGGATTTAATGAATCATCCAGAGAATTTAATGTATACATCTGAGCATGAGTGGGTTGAGATAAATGGTAAGATTGCTACTATAGGGATTACAGATTTTGCACAAAGTGAATTAGGCGATATTATTTTTCTAGAATTTCCTAATGTAGATGAAAGTTTTAACAATGGAGATATTTTTGGGACTATCGAAGCAGTAAAAACTGTCTCAGATATGTATATGCCAATAACAGGAAAAGTTATAGAAATAAATGAAGATTTAAATGATACTCCAGAGCAAGTCAATGAAGATCCATACAAAAATGGGTGGATGGTTAAAATTGAACTAGAAGACAGTGCAGATCAATCTAAATTAATGGACGCAGAATCCTATATTGAATTGATTGGATAAAAATGCTAATTAACTTAGATGATTTTTCTAGAATGTTAAAAATCGAAAGAAATTATTCTGACAATACTATCAGTGCATATTTATCTGATCTAAAATCTTTTAATGTATTCTTAGAAAAAAATAAAATTAACTTTAAAGATGTCATTCTTGACGATAAACATACAAAGACTTTTTTTAGGCATCTTTCAAAGAAAAAATTATCTCCTAGATCAGTAAAAAGGAAATTTTCCTCCCTCTCTTCATATTTTATATTTTTACTAGATAAAAAAATTATTAAAAACAATCCATTAAATGGCATATTTACTCCTAAAGTACCAAAAGCTTTACCAGAAATATTAACTATAGATGAAATAAATAAAGTATTTTTTGAGTCAGAAAACACTGATAATGAACTATTAGGACTTAGAGACCGATGTATTCTTGAAATGCTATATTCTTCTGGATTGAGAGTAAGCGAATTATGTAATCTTAAAATTAATAATATACAATTTGATTTAAATCTTATTCGTTTTTTTGGTAAAGGCAACAAAGAAAGGATGATTCCACTTACTTATTATGCAAGACGATGGCTAGAGAGATATTTAACCCAATCACGCAGAATTTTATCTGAACGATCAACAAAAGGATCTAATTTTGTGTTCTTAAGTAATAATGGATTACCATTAACTCGAGCTGCAATTTGGCAGTCTGTGAAAAAGTATATTGATAAAGCTGGTATTCCCAAAGATATATCTCCACATACTTTTAGACATTCGTTTGCAACACATTTAATTGATGGTGGAGCAAACTTAGTAGAAGTACAAGCACTTCTTGGTCATGCAGATATATCGACTACAGAAATTTATACCCACTTATCGCGAGAATTTATTGAAAGTGAATATATGAAAGCTTTTCAAAAGGATAAGAATTAACTATTTTTTGATATGGGAATAGCAAGCGCACCACTAGAAATGCAATTGATAGTAATGCCATGTATATTGTTTGCACTTACGTTTCATGAGTACGCTCATGCTCGAGTAGCATACTATTTAGGTGATTATACAGCATATTATCAAGATAGAATGAATCTGAATCCACTTAGTCATTTAGATCCTATTGGAACAATGGCATTATATTTTTTAGGATTTGGTTGGGCTAAACCTGTACCTGTAAATATGCGCAATCTTTCTAATCCCAGAAAAGATATGATGTTGATTGCAATTGCAGGTCCTGCTTCTAATATCTTTTTAGCAACTATAGGTTCTATCTTATTAAGATTTTCAATGATTGCTCCTTTTAATATTCCAGAATTATTTAACAGTGCGATGATATTCTTTGTTTTTATAAATATTGTTTTAGCTCTATTTAATCTTATTCCAATTGCTCCACTAGATGGATCAAGAATATTACCTTTATTCATTAGAGATCCTCGAACATTATACCAGATTGAATACTATGGTCCACGCGTGCTTATGGGGCTGGTATTGCTGTCATTAGTTGGAGGATTAAGTATTTTTAGTGTTATTATATTTGAGCCAGCAAAGTTGATTTTCAATTTACTAACTGGCATAAATCTGGTTTGATAAATTTTTTTACAATAGTTGGACCTACCGGTATAGGCAAAACAAGCTTATCAATAAAATTAGCTAAAAAATTAAATAGTGAAATCATTGGTTTGGATTCCAGGCAAATTTATAAAATGATCCCTATTGGTACCGCTCAACCATCTAAACAAGAGCTAAGTAGCATTGCACATCATTTGATTGGAATAAAAGAGCTAAGTGATACAATATCTGCAGGTGAGTATGTTAAATTAGTAGATAAAAAGATTGCAGAAATTTTAGATCAAAAGAAAATTCCTATTCTATGTGGAGGTACCGGACTATACTTAAAGTCATTAGTAGAGGGTATTTTTACTGGAAGTCAGACAGATCATAGCATCAGATCTTTTCTTGAAAAAGAGTATGATAGTGGAAAATCAGACATACTTTATAAAGAATTATCCTCTATTGACCCTGAATACTCTAAAAAAGTTCATCCTAATAATAAAAGAAGGCTCATAAGGGCTCTCGAGATTTATAAGATTACAGGAAAGAATATGACTGATAATTTTAAATCTGATAATAAGAAAAGTAGTTTTTATAAAAACTTTCATACTGTTTATCTCCGAATGTCAAGACAGGCGCTAGAAAAGAGAATTTATCAAAGAACTTTATCTATGATGGAAAGCGGCATGATAGAAGAAGTTAAATTTATTAAAGATAAGAATTATGATATCAAGCATATAGACTACATAGGGTTTAGTGAGATATCATCATATTTAGATAAAGAAATATCTAGAGAAGATGCCATAGAAAGAATTCATATTCGTACAAGACAATATGCAAAAAGACAGATGAAATGGTTTGACAATCAAAGCTTTGATAATGTGTTTGAAATGGACACCACTAACGTTAACGATATAGTTGATAAATTAGTTGAAATGAACTAAGTTTCCGAGAATTGGAGAAAAATTTATGCTAAAAAGCAAACATCTTATCGGTCTAGAAAATTTTCCAACTTCTGATTTGAATAAAATAATTGACACTTCATTTAAATTCAAAGAAATCCTAGAAAGCCCAGAACGAAAAACAATCTTATTAAAGGGTAAAACTATTGTTAATATGTTTTTCGAAAATTCTACAAGAACAAAAATTAGTTTTACGCTAGCTGAAAAAAGGCTAGGGGCAGATAGTATTAATTTTTCTTCCTCAACAAGTAGTGTGAAAAAGGGAGAGACTCTAAAAGATACAATCCAAAATATCGATGCAATGAAAATAGATGGAGCTGTTATTAGACATGGACATCCTGGATCAGCGTTAAAATTAACTGAGTATATAGATGGGGCTGTTATTAACGCAGGAGATGGATCTCATGAACATCCTACGCAAGCTATCCTAGACATGGTAACTCTAAAAGAGAAATTTGGTAAGATAAAAAATTTAAAAGTAGGTATCATAGGTGATATTCTAAATAGTAGAGTAGCAAGGAGTGATATCTTTGCTCTTAAAAAGTTAGGAGCAGAGATTGTAGTTTGTGGTCCTAGTACTTTATTGCCAAGTAATGCCAAGCAATTGGGAATAAATATTACTCACAATATTAATGAAGTTTTAAATTGGTGTGATGTAGTGATTGGATTACGTATTCAACTTGAAAGAATGCATTTAGGTAGAATCCCATCTAAGAGA
Source organism: Fidelibacterota bacterium (assembly GCA_018672235.1). Classification (GTDB taxonomy): domain Bacteria; phylum Fidelibacterota; class Marinisomatia; order Marinisomatales; family Marinisomataceae; genus Marinisoma. The sequence continues at coordinate 38,252 of JABHGE010000014.1, forward strand.
GAATATCATAGTGAGTTTGGTTTGACTTATGAAAGAATAAGCAAACTAAAAAAGGATATAGTCATTATGCATCCAGGTCCGATGAATAGGGGTGTAGAAATTGATAGTAAAATTGCAGATTCAGAGAATGCCGTAATTCTTGATCAAGTATTAAATGGAGTAGCATCAAGAATGTCTATTCTCTATCTTTTGCTTGCAGATAAATCAGAAAAATTATGATAAATAATCAAAACACAAAAAAATTATTGTTAAAAGGTGGTAGAATTATTGATCCATTCTCAAAAAAAACATTTATTGGAGACCTATTAGTTAAAAATGGTTCAATTTCTAAAATTGCAGATTCTATACCATCTAAAGGAAAAGACTATAATGTAATTGATTGCAAGGGATTGATTGTTACGCATGGTTTTTGTGATATTCATGTCCATTTTAGAGAGCCAGGAAGAGAAGATAAAGAAAACTTAGAGTCAGGATCTATAGCTGCAATTGCAGGAGGATTTACTCAGGTTTGTACAATGCCCAATACAGATCCGGTTATTGATTCTCCAGAACATATACATTATATATCAAGTAAGAGTAAAAATTTACCTGTAGAAATTTTTCCAATCGGTGCAGTATCAAAAAATTTAGAAGGCGAACATCTTACTGAAATGATGTTAATGAAAAAGAATGGTGCAATTGCTTTTACTGATGATGGAATGCCAATACAGAATCCTCAGTTTATGAGCTTGGCATTAAGATATGCTCAAATGATTGATATACCTATCTTAAATCATTCTGAAGATATCTATCTAAGAAATGATGGTGTTATGAATGCAAGTAAGACATCAAGCAATTTAGGATTAAAGGGAAATAATAGTTTAGCTGAAGCTATGATGGTATATAGAGATTTATTATTAGCAGCATCTTTAAATGCCAGACTACATATTCTTCATGTCTCTACAAAAGAATCCGTTGATTTAATTAAACAATTTAAATCCAAAGATAGTCTTGTTACTTCTGAGGTTTCTCCTCATCACCTATATTTTTCAGATGAAGACATTAAAGATTTTAATACAAATTTGAAGGTCGGTCCACCGATTAGAGGAAAAGCAGATCGAAAGAAGCTTATTGAAGGTATAAAAAGTGGTATTATTGATTGTATTGCTACAGATCATGCGCCGCATACGCTCGAAGACAAAGAAACTACTTTTAATGATGCAGCATTTGGCATGATTGGATTAGAGAGCTGTTTTGGTGCTGTAAATAAAGTGCTTGTGAAGGATAATGGCATGAGTTTAAAATCTCTAATTGAAAAATTGACAGTAAACCCAAGAAAAGTAATGAATATTGATAGGAATTTATTTGAAATTGGCAAGAAAGCTCAGATTACAATTCTTGATCCAAATCAAAAATGGACTTTTTCAAATGAAGATATTTACTCAAAGTCCTCTAACTCTCCGTTCATTGGGGAAGAGATGGTAGGAAAAGTTAAATATGTGCTATCAAAAAGCAAGTTTTATACTTTATAATCTTACCTATCATTAATCATTGACTAATGGAATCACATCAATTAAGTTTTGAGGCATTTTTGAGACTTTAATGAAAAAGATAACAAATACAATATCAGCTAAAGATATAAAGCAACAATGGTGGTTGCTAGATGCCGACAATCAGGTATTGGGGCGTTTTGCATCTCAAGTTGCTCAAATTTTAAGAGGAAAGCATAGACCTAATTATGCTCCTAATTTATATATGGGAGATGCGGTTATTATAGTAAATGCAGATAAGATAAGGCTGACTGGTAACAAAGCTGATTCAAAAAAATATTTTAGTCATTCTGGTTATCCAGGAGGGGTTAAGTTTACTAGCTATAAAGATTTAATGAAAAATGATTCAGACAAAGTACTTTTAAAGGCTATAAAAGGTATGTTACCAAAAAATAGACTAGGTAATGAGATTTTAACACATCTTAGAATTTATAAAGACTCTAATCATGGACAAGAAGCACAACAACCAACTGAATGGAGTTCTATTTAATGAAAAAAGAATTATTTAATGGAGTCGGAAGACGAAAAGAATCAACTGCAAGAGTTTATCTATCTGACGGTTCTGGAACTTCTACTGTTAATAAAAAATTAAATATTGATTCACATCTAAAAAGAGAATCTTTAGTTATTCACGCTATGAAACCTTTGGAAGTATTAAACCTTAGAGATAAATACGATCTGAACATCAATGTTTCTGGTGGAGGACTAACGGGTCAAGCTGGAGCAATTCAACTTGGTATAGCAAGAGCTCTTTTAAAAGTAGACGCAGAATTTAGGCCTCAATTAAAGTCACATGGCTTATTAACGAGAGATGCTAGAGAAGTAGAAAGAAAAAAATATGGTCAACCTGGAGCAAGAAAGAAATTCCAATTCTCTAAGAGATAAAAATTATGCATAAAATTACAAAAGAAGATTTATTAAACTCTGGCGCTCATTTCGGGCACGTTTCAAGTAAAACAGATCCAAACTTTAAAGACTATGTCATTTCTCAAAAAAATGGGATTGATATTATTAATTTAGATCATACTCTTGAAGGTCTTGAAAAAGCCGTAAAATTTATTACAAGCACTGTAGAAAACAATGGAGAGATACTCTTTGTTGGCACTAAAAAGCATGCTAAGGACGTTATACAGCAAGAAGCCGATAGATGTGGTATGTTTTATGTAGTAGAGAGGTGGTTAGGCGGAACTCTTACTAATTTTTCTACAATTAAAAAGAGTATTAAAAGATTACATTCCTTAGAAAAAGAAGGGTCTACAATTTTTGAAGATTTAACAAAAAAAGAAATCTTACAGTTAAATCGTGAAAAAATTAAGCTTTCAGATCAGCATAGAGGTATTAAAGATATGAAAAGATTGCCAAGTATGATTGTAATCGTAGACGGCAAAACTGAATCTATTGCTATACAAGAAGCACAAAAACTTGAAATTCCAATAGTATGTATTGTTGATTCTAATACAAATCCAACACTATGCAACTATCCAATTCCTGCTAATGACGACTCTATCAGAACTATACAGCTTTTAGTAACAGAAATTGCTGATGCTATTATAAGTGTTGCGCAAAAAAATGCTAAAGCCAAAGAAGCAGCAGAGCAAGTCGCAGATAAAAAGGAAGCATAATTCTATGAATATTGATGCAAAGCTAGTTAAGAGCCTGAGAGAAAGAACTGGAGCCGGAATGATGGATTGTAAAAAAGCTCTAGTAGATTCCAAGGGTGATTTAGATTTAGCGATAGATTTTCTAAGAAAATCTGGAATTGCAAAAGCAGAAAAAAAATCTTCAAGAGCCGCAAATGAAGGCCTAGTTGTATCTTATATTCATCATGGTAGTAAGTTAGGTGCCTTAGTAGAGCTTGGATGTGAGACAGATTTTGTTGCTAAAACTGACGGATTTTTAGACTTAGCAAATAATATTGCAATGCAAGTTGCAGCTTCAAATCCAATGGCTATAGATGAAAGTAGCTTATCTGAAGATCTTATTAATAAGGAAAAAGAAATTTATACAGATCAGGCAAAGTCTAGCGGAAAGCCAGATAATGTTGTAGAAAAAATTGTTGAAGGTAAGTTGAAAAAATTTAAACAAGACTGTTGTCTTGTTCATCAATCGTTTGTAAAAAATCCAGATGTTACAATTGGACAATTAATCCAAGAAGGAGTTTCTAAACTTGGAGAAAATATCACCATCAATCGCTTTACTCGCTTTTCATTAGGCGAACAATCTAATAATTAATGTCACAAAAAAATAAAAGAAGAATTCTCCTCAAACTTAGCGGAGAAATTCTTTCTGGCAATCATGTCTATGGTATTGACCCTGAAATTGCACAACAACTTGCAAAAGAAGTAGCAGCTTTAAAAAAATTAGATATTGATATAGGAATTGTATTAGGTGCAGGCAATATTTTTAGAGGAAGAGATGCTTCTGAAAAAGGTATGGATAGAGTTACAGCTGACTATATTGGGATGGTAGGTACAGTTATTAATTCAGTCACCCTTCAAGACTCTCTTGAACAATTAGGACTAGAAACCAGAACTCTATCAGGTATAGATATACCTAAAATTGCAGAACCTTACATAAGAAGAAGAGCTCTTAGACATTTAGAGAAAGGTAGAATAGTCATTATTGCAGGAGGAACTGGAAATCCATTCTTTAGCACAGATAGTGCAGCTGCTCTACGTGCAGTAGAGCTTGATTGCTCTCTTCTAGTTAAGGCAACAAAAGTAGATGGAGTATACGATTCAGATCCTATGAAGAATCCTGATGCTAAAAAATATAAAGATATTTCTTTCGCGAAAGTGTTAGAAAAAGAATTAGCAATTATGGACCTAACAGCTATAACTTTGTGCAAAGAGAATAATATGCCCATTCTCGTTTTAGATATTACAAAAAAAGGAAATTTATATAATGCACTTTCTAATGACGATATAGGAACAAGAATTAGTTAATTATGTTAGATCAAAATATTCAATTTGCAAAAACTAAGATGGAGCAAACAATTGTGTTTGTTGGATCAGAGCTAGGAAAAATAAGGACGGGAAGAGCAAATCCTGATATGTTTAATAAAATTTCAGTGAAGTACTATGACAATGATACGCCATTAAATCAAATTGCTAACATATCTGTCATGGATGCAGTCACTATCAGTATACAGCCATTTGATAAAACATCCATTGACGATATTGAAAGAGGAATTTTAGCATCAGATTTAGGCTTTAATCCTTCAAATAATGGAAATAGTATTATAATTACTTTTCCTCCTTTATCAGCAGAAAGAAGACAAGATTTAGTTAAGGTTGCTTCAAAGGTTATTGAAGATGGAAGAATTTCAGTAAGAAATATTCGTAGAGAAATTATTCAATCTGTTAAGAAAGTAGAAGAAGATGAAAAAATTCCTGAAGATGATATGAAGAGATTTATGGATCAAATGCAAGATGTTACTGATTCTTTTATTAAAAGACTGAATGCAAATCAGCAAGCGAAAGAAGAAGAAATTTTAAATAATTAATCTATCGATTCCAAAGAGCTTCTTCGAAGTCTTTCTCTGTTAATTGATATCCCCAATGTTGTAATGCTTGTCTTATTACAGGACTAATTGACTCATCATTGTACTTAGCACTTTTCTTAAGAATCAGACTGATTAATCTTAATTTCCATCTACCATTTTTTCCAGTAAAATTACTCCATCTCTGTATTTGTCTCATATCGTCAGAACTTCTTCTTCCATTGTAGAAATGGCAATACCATTGTACCCAACCATAAGGATCAATTGGATTAATCCAATTTTTTGATTCCCAATATTCTAAATTAGTTCCGCTGTGAACTTTATATCTATTTAAGTTTAAGTTTTCTTTTTCTGATATAAGGCATTGATCATCTATAGTTTTCCACCATTCTCGAGGTAAATCTAAGTGTAAATTGCTATAAGATTTCTTATTCGTTTCTGAATAGATTGGTCTCCAATATGTTCCACCGAAGCTGCCTAATTTAAAGATATGATATGGAGTTAAATTTGGTTTAAAATCAATAAAATCTTCGAATATAATATTCTTAGGTTCTATTCGCATTTAGACCAACCACAATCTTTGCATATGTAACATCCACCTTCATTGACTACTTCATTTCCATCGCAGTCAATACAGTGGATTCCTTTAGCTTTTTTTGATTGGGTAGGTTCTTCTGCTATTTCAAATTGAACTTTATTTTTCATACTTGGTTCTTGCTCACCATCGAGAAAAGTTTCTAAAGCTCTCCCAATGGCATCTGGAGTTGATAAAATTAGTTGGCCATCTTCCCATGTTGGGTTAGGTCCACTAATTCCTTTTAATTGGTTGATTACGCTCGTTGGATCTACGCCAGATCTTAATGCTAAGGATATCAATCGACTAATTGCCTCTGTTTGAGCTGCAACAGTTCCACCTGCTTTACCAATAGCTGTAAATACTTCACATAATCCATTTTCATCTTCGTTTACAGTGATGTATAATGTTCCATCTCCAGTTCGCATTCTCCTTGTTTTTCCTGTAGTAATCTGAGGTCTATTTCTAGCTGTTTTTTTAGCAGTAACATTTGTTGTTTCTACCGTATTTCCTTCTTCAGATTTTTCATCAGTAATAAGAATACCTTCTCTAGATCCTTCTCTATAAACTGTAATACCTTTTAAATTTCCTTGATAGGCTTTCATATAAATATCTGCTACAGTTTCTACAGTAGTATCTTCCGCTAAATTAACAGTAGATGAAATTGAACTATCAATATATTTCTGGACTTCACCTTGCATTTTTACTCTGAAGTATGGATCTACATCATGTGCAGTTACAACATAGTCAGGTAAATTTTCATCACCACCGAACATTTCTTGTACTACTGGGTGATAAACGGTAAATGTGTCAAATTCTTTTCCAAGACTATCGTTTCTTTTTACTTTTCTCTTGTAAGAAGTAGCAAAAATTGGCTCTACTCCAGAAGTTACTCTAGCGACAATAGCACCACTTCCTGTCGGAGCTACTGTAGTTAGCGTAGAATTTCTAATACCATGGTTTTTAATTTTTTCTTGTAATTCTTGTGGAAGATCTTGCACAAAAAGACTTTCAGAATATCCATCCCAGTCAAAGTTTGGAAACCCGCCTTTTTCTTGTGCTAATGCAGCACTAGTTTCATACGCAATATCTCTATGAATTTTCATTATTTCGCCAATAATCTCTAGCGCTTCATCTGAATCATATTTAATGCCCATTTTTACCAACATATCACCTAAACCAAGAATTCCTAATCCAACTCTTCTGTCATTGATAGCGTTCTGTTTTTGATCTTCAAGTGCATGACGATCAAGATTATAATCTATTACGTTATCTAAGAATCTTGTTCCAACAGCAGTTATTTCGCGAAATCCGTCAAAATCAAAATTACCGCTATCATCAACAAAACGTTCAAGATTTAAAGCTCCTAGATTACAACATCCACCATCAGGAAGAGGTTGTTCAGCACAAGGATTAGTTGAAACTAATGGACTACAATATTCTGCATTATGATATTTTTTCATTGTATCCCAGAAGAGAAGTCCTGGTTCTGCGCTAGAATGAGCATGTGTTATAATCTTCATCCATAATTCTTTAGCATTTACTGTATTATAAACTTTTCCACCCCACTGTAGATCAAAATCAGAATCACTTTGAACTGCATCCATAAAATCATCTGTTAAGAAAACAGATATATTGGAATACTTGACCATATCAACATCGCCGGTTTTAATTTCAATAAATTTTTCAATATCAGGATGATCAACTCGTAGCGTTTGCATATTTGCACCACGTCTACCATGTTGTGCTATAGTGTTTGTATTTTCACTAAACAAGTTCATAAATCCAACTGGGCCACAGGAATCACCGCCTGTACCGTTAATAGCATCTCCCGATGGTCTTAAAACAGATAAATCATGTCCGCATCCACCACCATACTTATATGTCATGGCTTCTTGAACAACGCAATCATATATAGATTTAATAGAATCTGTCTTAATAGCTACAACATAACAGTTATTTAGTGTTGTTGTAATATCCTCTCTACCTGCACCATGCATTATTCTTCCGCCTGGTACAAACTTGAAATTCTTTAATGCTTCAAAAAAAATGGCTTCCCATTTTTCTTGAAGTGCTTTTGTTTTTTCTACTCTAGCTAATGCCTTTGCTTGGCGTTTCCATAAATCCCATGGATTTTTTTCCCATGGTGCTAAATATTTCATCTGTAGGACGCTTTTGCCTAGATCGTCATTTTTATAATATTCATCAATTTCAAATTCTTTAGGACAAACCTCTTCATTTGTTTGATTTGATTTATCCATCGATTCTTTGATGTTAAATCCTAATATTTGATTTTTTAATTCCGAATCAATGTTCGGGTTTGTTTCATTTTCTGTGGGAAAATCAATACCCATATTTTCAATTGCTTCTGCCATAGTTCTAAATATACTCTTACCCTTATCTAAATTAGTATTAATTCAATACACAGTTATACGTAATAATTGTATATTCTCTCTCTAAAAAGAGACTGTTTGCAAATACTTTAAGCTTTCGAAAAGCTAGTTCGGCTGGCTCTGTAAATTATCTAATTTTTTTAATTTTAGTCAAGCTTAAAAAACTTTTTTTTATTAATTTTTTATAATAAATGAATAATCACTCTAATAACGTAATTCCTGAATGGCTTCTACGTCA
>JABHGE010000015.1:0-13442 GCA_018672235.1 Fidelibacterota bacterium
ACCAGCTCCCCAATAAGGGCTATTATGATTTGGGACTCCAGTTGTCTCTACAACAACATAATCTCCAGAAATATATACATCGGTATAACCTTCAAAGAATTTTGCGAATCCCATAGGTAGGTCAGTATTATTACCGCCGCCATTATTATTACCGCCTGTTCCAGTACCATCTGAATTATTATTAGTACTAGATGTGCCCATTGTAGTTGAAGCATCACAAGCCATTAAAGCCATCATACATAAAATTAAAATTTTGTTTTTCATATAAATCCTTATCCCCCGTTACAATTACTTCCTTAATTATAGAAATATTCTATGACAATTTAAAGCAGAATCTATGCACCCATTAATGGAGTAGTTGGTGCAATAGCATTCTCAGCAACTCCGACAAAGAAAGAGGTAAATAGTATAAATAGAGTTAATGCAATTAACATTACTATAAATGCAACAATACAGACCCCTACTGCTCGTATGGTAGAATTAAAGTCTAATGCTTGTCTTATGGCTACTGTCATAGCAGCTAACTGTAACATTACAACTAAAGGATCTATAAAGAATCCAATCAATGGAATAAATTTAAATATTACTAATAGCCCTGGAGCATAAGCAAAACCTAAGGTACGTAACAACTCTCCCGTATCAGATTCCGTTTCAGGTTCTGGCAATATTTTTGTTCCAACAAACGCAATAAAGAATGCCCATATAAACCATCTAATAATGCTTCCTAGTACCCCTTGAGCCAATGCAATAGGTGCAGTAATTCCAGCTACAACAAACCCTTGTACAATAGCAACTAAAGCTACTGTCATCATTGCTTGTCTCGTTAAAGACTTATCAGCTTCAACAGATTCGTAGAATTCAACATTAAGCGTAATAGCTTTATATAATCTTTCAGCATAACTCATTTTTTCTTCTCCTTATAAAATAAGATTAATGTCAATGCGGTTGATATAAATATTAACCATCCAATAATAATATGTTCTAAAAAAGTTTGATTAGTATCAGTCATATAGTATATAAAATCATTTAGAATAAATACCAATACTCCCGTTACTCCGAACACTAATAATATATTTTTAATAGAGTTCATTCTATTTATAAGGATCCTTCAATGCAAGTAGTATTAAATCCACCTCTTGTATTATAAATAGTAGTAATTTTTATTTTAGATGTCTCCAAAAGCTTACTAAGATCATCAAATATACGCTTGGTAGCTGCTTCTTGATAAATACCAACATTTCTAAAGCTAACAAAATAATATTTTAACGATTTTAACTCTACACACTTTCCTCCTTCAGGAAAATATTCAATAATTACATCTGCTAAATCTGGAAGTCCACTAAAAGGACATACTGCGCTAAATTCTCTAGTTTTAGTAACGATATATTGTTTTTTACTATCAAACGGAAACGTTTCAAGAAAATCAGGGTTAATATGATCTTCGTTATCAAATGTAAATTCTTTTCCTTGTGCTTTTGCCATAATTAGTCTCCTCTATATGTACATGAATAGTTAGGACCTTCACTCACGGTTACTCCACTTAGTCCAGATAATTGTGGTTTTAATTTTTTCCAAATCCATGCCGCAATATGTTCTGTGGTAGGATTAGAAAGCCCTGCAATATCATTTAAATACTTATGATCTAATAATTTATATATTTCTTCTTTATAAATTGTATCAATATCAAAAAAATCGATTACCCAACCTTTTGATCGGTCTATATCGCCACTGAGCTCAATCACTAGAGAAAAAGTATGGCCATGTAATTGAGAGCATGGGTGATCTAAATCTAGTAGTGTTAATTTACGTGCAGCATGAAATTCATATCTTCTTGTTAATTCAAACATATTATCTTATTCCTATTATTTTGTGTGTTTGTAAACTTAATCGCCATAGCGGATTTTCGATACAATAAGATACACATTCCAAGATATTTTTTTGTAAATCTTTTCCATCCATAGGCTGCACACAGAAATGCGTAAAATCTAATGCTTCAAATTGCTCAGGTTGAAAATCTATTTGAGGATAAACGAGTTTTAATTCATCTCCTTTTAATAGTACAAGTTTTGCATTCTTTTTGGGACTGACGCAAACCCAATCAATATTCTTTGGAGGTAACATTGTTCCATTTGTCTCAATAGCGATCTTAAATCCTTTTTTATGTAGTTCGTCAATTAATATTTGATCTAATTGGAGCAATGGTTCTCCTCCAGTAAATACTATAAATTTTTCATCTAATTCTTTTGGCCAACACTCTTCAATTTTTTCAATTAAATCATGGCAGGATGCATATTTAGCTCCATTTTCTCCATCGATTCCAAAAAAGTCTGTATCACAAAAAGTACATGTTGCTTTACTACGATCTTCTTCTCTACCTGTCCATAAATTACAGCCAGAAAAACGACAGAAAATAGCTTCTTTTCCTGTTTGAAAACCCTCTCCCTGGATCGTAAAATAGATCTCTTTAATACTATAACTCATTGATACAATGTTGGGTCTGGAATGTTAGACATATTAAATCCTTTTCTTCTTAAGATGCAGGCATCACATTCTCCGCAAGCTAGTCCTAAACTAGATGGATCGTAACAAGAATGAGTCTCCTTATAAGAAACTCCTAACTGACTGCCTTTTAAGATAATTTCTGACTTAGTCATATCAATCAGAGGTGTGTGAATAGTAATCTTTTGATCTCCTTGAGTAAATTTTGTCCCTAGGTTTGCCATATTCTGAAATGCACTTATATATTCAGGTCTGCAATCTGGATATCCACTATAATCCAATGCATTCACACCAATAAAAATGTCATAAATATCATTTACTTCTGCATATGCTAATGCATAAGACAAAAAGATGGTGTTACGAACAGGTACGTAGGTGACAGGAATATCATTTCCGATATCTTGATTTTTGGGAACAGCAATATCGCTAGTTAAAGCGGAATGACCAAATTGTTCAAGATCTATAGTAATCGTTTTAAATGTATGTACAGCATTTTTCTTTGCAATTAACTCGGCAGATTCAAGCTCAAACTTATGTCTTTGTCCATAATCGAAAGATAGTGCATATATTTCAAACTCTTTTTTTGCAATAGCTAGTACTGTGGTCGAATCTAACCCTCCGCTTAAGAGTACGATACATTTTGATTTTGATAAACTCATATTCTAGCAGCTTTCAAGTGTTTCTTTGGCAAGCATATCAACTACTTTTTTTAAATCTTTTGTTTCTTCATACATTTTTAATTGTCGATCTGCGCTGGTACCATTTTCTAGCATTGTATGAATATATTGAATCTCTTTTTCTGTTCCTAATTCTTGTGCGCTTTCTTTTACTATTTCAAGTAATTCATTAAATAATATCTTTGTATCTGTTTCTTTTACCGCGCCTAAATCAATCATTTTTCCATCAACGCCGTGTCGCATTGCTCTCCATTTATTCTCTGAAATAAGAGATTGTCTATAATTTCTCCAACTAATATTGCGTTCACGATTACGAATCATGGTTGCAGCAAGGGCTTGAATTAAAGCAGCAATTGCTATGACTTCATCTACCTTTGTTGTTGAGTCGCACATTCTAAACTCTAGTGTTGGAAATTTATCATGTGGCCTTATATCCCACCAAATTTTAGAGGGAGTATCGATAGAATTGGTTGTTATTAATTGATTGACAAATTCATCATATGATTTTGCGGAATCAAATGTTTCTGGTGGTCCTGTTCGCGGTAAATCTTCAAACACAATTCCTCGATATGATTTAAAGCCTGTATCTTGTCCCTGCCAAAAAGGCGAAGAGCTAGATAAGCTCATTATATGAGGAATAAAATATCTCATTTGATTCATTACATCTATTCTAAGATCTCTATCTGGGATACCTATGTGAACATGCATACCAAAAATCAATAATCTTTTTGCCACATACTGCATACTATCATAAAGACCGTGATAACGTTCTTTATCTGTAAGAGCCTGATCCTTCCAATGTGAATAAGGATGTGTTCCTGCAGCAATAATTTTACAATTATTTTCTTCAGCATAATTTGATGCTAATCGCCTTAAGCGAATGATCTCATGCCTCATTTCTTTAATATTCTTACAAACCTTACTCGTTACCTCTAACTGTGACTTTAGAAACTCAGGAACGATACTATCTTTGATTAGCATTGCATCACGTTCTAAAAATTCAGCAATATAAGATGTCAGTTCACCCGTTGCTGGATCGATGACTTGATATTCTTCTTCAATCCCAACTGTTAATTTTTTTATATCCATAACTATATCTAATTTAAAAAAAAATAGCTTATAAGATTGATGATAAATAATTTTAACCAATGCAATCAACTTCAATTATTATTTCAACATACAATAAACCTCATTTTCTAAAAAAGGTTTTAACAGGATATACCTGTCAGACATATAAAAATTTTGATATTATAATTGCTGACGATGGATCTAGAAAAGACACAAAAAATATTATAGGATATTTTAAGGATAACACTAGTCTTGATATAAAACATATATGGCACGAGGATAAAGGATTTCAAAAAAGTGTTATACTTAATAAAGCAATTCAAGCAAGCAAAAGTGATTATCTTATATTCAGTGATGGTGATTGTATTCCAAATCAATCATTCGTTCAAACACATATAGATTTAGCAGAGAAAAATTATTTTCTATCTGGAGGGCATTTTCCACTTAGCTCTTCCGTGTCTAACCTTATAACAGAAGATATAATTTTATCCCAGAAATGCTTTAATAAAGGATTTTTAATATCCAGTAGTCAAATATTATCTAAAAATTATTTGAAATTATTGCAAACAAATCTATTAAGTAAATTTCTAGACCTAATAACCCCAACTAAATCTACATTTAATGGAAATAATTCTTCTGCATGGCGAAAAGATATCATAAAGGTAGATGGCTTTGATGAACGTATGCAATATGGGGGACTAGATTGTGAATTAGGAGAAAGACTTAATAACATGGGCGTACAATCTAAGCAAATTCGTAATAGATCAGCTTGCCTACACCTCTACCATAATAGGCCTTATAAAAATAATATTTCTACGAAAAAAAATCGTCTTATCAGGCATGAGACGTATATTAATAAAAGTATTCATACTTCATTCGGAATTAAGAATAAAGCTATAAAAAAAATACCCAATAAAAATTTATCAATCATTTTTGATGTTTCGCAGTTTTATTACTTACCTCAATATCTTCCTGTTTATCATGAATTTTTGAAACGAAAGAAAGGCAGTGCAATGTTTGTCTTTTATCATGGGAAATTTGATACAATAATAAAAAATATTATTAAATCAGAAAATCTAAGCCATATATGGGTAGAAAATAAAACGCAGGCTAGTAAATACTATCAAAACAAAAAAGCTGATTGGATATTTTTTGGCAATACATATCCTTTTCTTGATAAAATTCATCAAGTAAGTAAATCTATTCAACTTGGTCATGGTATTGGTCCAAAATCAAGCTATTATAGACAGTCGGATACTCCAACTACTGTAAGATTTGTAGAGGGAAAATATAGAAAGAATCGTCTAGAGAATATGCACCCTGATAATAATTTTGTAGATGTAGGTTTTTGTAAACTAGATCCAATTCTTAATGGTGATATAACTGGATATGACTTAAGAGATTTAAACCTAGATCCAGAAAAAAAAACAATCGTATATGCTCCTACTTTTTATCCTAGCAGCATTGAAAGGTTTCCAAAAAACTTTCCTAAAGATTTGCAAGAATTTAATATAATAATTAAGCCGCATTATTTCTCGTTAATCAAAGAGAACTACACCAAACAACGCAAACTTTTTGATCATTGGTCTAAATATAACAATGTTTATCTGTCAAAATTTAATGACTATTCTCTTCTACCTTTTATGGTAACTGCTGATTTAATGATAAGTGATACTTCATCTGCAATACTTGAATTTTCAGCTTTAAATAAGCCAGTTTTTATTTGCAAGTTTCTAAAGCTTAGATGGAATTATAGGGGAGTTTTTTCTTATCGATTAAAAAAAAGAATGGATACTGATTACAATTTTTATTCAAAATTTTCTTTTTTTTCACAATCATATTTTGACTTAATCAGCAGTATAAAAAATTTAGATTTAGATACCTTTTCATACAAAAAATCTCAAAAAGACTTTATAGAAAATATGATTGGGAGCTTAGATGGAAATTCCAGTAAAAGGATTGTTGATTACATAGAAATAAATTAGTATATGTATTGTATATGAAAAAAATAATTACATATGGAACATTTGATCTTTTACATAATGGTCATGTTGCTTTGTTGAAGAAAGCCAAGAAACTTGGAGATTCTTTGATTGTTGGAGTAACTAGTGAGGAGTATGACAAAAATCGAGGAAAGTTAAATGTTTCCCAAACTCTTCATCAAAGAATCAAAAATATAGAGAAAACAGGTTTAGCAGATGAGATTATTATAGAAGAATATGATGGGCAAAAAATAGTTGATATTCAAAAAAATAAAGTTAATATTTTTGCAATCGGATCGGATTGGGAAGGAAAATTTGATTATTTAAAAGAGTATTGCAAAGTAAAATATCTTCCTCGAACAAAAGGTATTTCTAGTACTGATTTGAGAAATAATTTATCATTTGTTAATATAGGAATGATTGGTTATGGAAATATTGCAAAACGATTTTTAATTGAGAGTAAGTATGTAAGTAATACAGAAATTACTGCTGTCTATGGAAAAAATTTTGAATCAGTTAACAAATTTGTAAGAGAACATGAGGTTAGATTTGCAGAAAAGAATTTTAATACATTTTTAGAAAATGTTGATGCAGTATATATTGCAACACCTCATGATTCTCACTTTGAATATGCTAAAAAATGCTTAAATGCCGGCAAGCATGTTTTGTGCGAAAAACCAATTACACTTTCTTTAAATCAAACTAAAGAGCTCATAAATATAGCCAAAGAAAATAATCTAGTTTTAATGGAAGCAGTTAAAACAGCTTTTTCTGATGGCTTCACTAAAATGGTTTCATTATCTAAAAGTGGAATAATTGGCGATATAGTTCATTTAGATGCATCATTTACAAAGCTAATCTCCAATGAAAATATAGTGAAGAGATATGGTAGTAAACTTTTAGGCGGATCTCATAATGAGTTAATGACCTATCCATTAATTGCAGCATGTAAAATCTTAGGTCACGATGTATTAGAGTATAAGAATTTGAGATACCACTACGATTCTAATATTGATATCTTTTCAAAACTTGAATTACAGTATCAAAAATCTACTGCAAACCTTTATGTTGGTATTGGTGCTAAAAAAGAGGGTGATTTAGTTATAACCGGAACAAAAGGTTATATTTATTGTCGTGCACCCTGGTGGAAGACTTCACAGTTTGAAATCAAGTTCGAAAATAGTGCAAAAAATATAAAATATGAGCATAGTTTTTTGGGTGACGGACTTAGATATGAGATTGCCGAATTTATTTCATGTATAAATTCAAAAAATAGTTTTTCATTTAAGCTGACTGATAAAGACATGTTATTTTTGACTCAATTTATTCAGTCAGATTATGATTCAATCAAACTAGATTAATGATTTCATATACAGCTCATACTTCCAATACGATTTTGAAAAATATTTTATCTAAGATATAGCTAGAAAACTTATTGAGCATAACTAACACAATTACGGCAATTCTTTACTAAATTTTTTATATGAACATCTTATATGGAATAGCTGCAACTGGTAATGGTCATATTAGCCGATCTAGAATTATCGTAAATGCTCTGAAAAAAAGGGGTCATTCAGTAAATGTTATCCTAAGCGGTAGAGAAGAAAAAGACTTGTTTGATATAGATGAACTCAAACCATTTCAGATTAAAAAAGGGTTTACGTTTGTTAGCAACAACGGAAAATTGAGCTATATCAAAACTGTACTAAATTCTCATCCAATAGAATTTTTAAATGATATAAGATCTATAGATAATACATACGACCTGGTCATTACTGATTTTGATCCTATAAGCGCTTACGTTGCTAAAAAATATAAAATAACATGCATAGGAATAGGTCATCAGTATTCATTCTATAAAAATATCCCTATGACAAAGAAAATGAAGTTTGCTAGCATATTTTTTCCAAAAATATATGCTCCTGTAAATTTTACTATTCCTTTTCATTTTTATCATTTTAATGAATCAATCCTTCCTCCATTTATCGATCCTATGTTTTATAACGACATAGATTCAGGCCAAATGAATGAAGATATCTTAGTTTACTTACCCTGGGAAAATTCAGATGACATGATTACTATATTAAAAACTATATCAAAAGAATTTATAGTGTATACAAAAATTGAATCTATCCAAAAAATTGACAATATCACCTTGAAACCTTTTTCAAATGTAGCTTTTAAACAAGATTTAATGCGATGCCATTCTCTAATTACTAATGCTGGATTTCAACTAATATCAGAAGCGCTTTTTTTAGGAAAACCAATGCTATGTAAAGCCCAAAAAGGACAACCCGAACAAGAACATAATGCTAAAATACTTCATGATCTCCATTATGCTACGGTAACAAAAGAGATAAATATGGAAATCATTAAAGATTGGATTAATAACAGTAAAAAGACTAAAATAGATTTTTCAGATCCAAGAGATTTAATAATAGATATCATTGAAAATAGAGAGAAGGATTTTTCAAATGAAATTAATGAGTTATGGAAAGTAAAGTAAACCTATTAGGCCGTTCACAAAAAAATCTAGAAGATTTTTTTGTAGACATCAATGAGCCATCTTTTAGAGGAAAACAACTATTAAAATGGGTTCATCAAAAAGGTGAACTAGATTTTGATAATATGAGCAATTTCAATAAAAAACTTAGAGAAAAGTTGAAAGAAATAGCAGTCTTGATTCCTCCTAAAGTAGAGAAAGTACTAGTATCTGAAGGAGGTACTAAAAAATATCTCATTCAACTAGCTTCTGGATCATCAATAGAGATGGTAAGAATTCCTGAAAAGAAAAGAATGACATTATGTATCTCTTCTCAAGCAGGTTGTGCTCTTCAATGTACATTCTGCGCTACAGGCGCACAAGGATTTGAAAAGAATCTGACTGCCGATGAAATTATTGGCCAACTTTGGTTAGCAAATTTTCATGATAGAGAAGATACTCCAATTACTAATGTTGTATTTATGGGTATGGGAGAACCGCTTTTAAATTTTGAACCTGTTATTGAATCTGCTGAAATTATGAGAGATGAATCAGCATATTTCTTATCTAAAAAAAGGATTACTATCAGTACTTCTGGAATTGTACCTAAAATTAATGAACTAGCAGAGAGAACGGATGCTTCTCTTGCCATTTCACTACATGCTGCAGACAATGAACTCAGAGATATCATTGTACCAATTAATCAAAAATATCCTATTGATGAGTTACTCAATGCATGTAAGCAATATTTAATGTCACATGATGATAAAAGATATATTACGATTGAATATATATTAATAGATGGTGTAAATGATTCTATGAATCATGCAAAAAATCTTGCAAAAATACTATCTGGCCTTGCATGTAAAATTAATCTTATTCCTTTTAATCCATTTGATGGCTGTGATTATAAGCGGTCAAATAATAGAAATATTGAAGCTTTCAAAAAGCATTTATTCGATAAAGGATACATTACAACATTACGAATAACTAGAGGGGATGATATTGATGGAGCATGTGGACAACTTGTAGGGAATTTAAAGAAGGCTAGAAAAGCAACTCCGATTAAAAAGATTCTTCAGGCTCAAGCCGCAGCTTAGCTCTTATGGGTCTCAAAGTACTTCAATAAATCTTCAAATCCACCAATAGGCACATCATTGACAACAATCTGAGGCACTGTCACGCCCTTAGTCATCTCTGCCATTTCTTCTCTACTAATATTATGTTCTTCAATATCTATATCGGTAAAAGAAAATCCATTTTCTGTTAAAAATCTTTTTGCCATTTTACATGGACCGCACCATGAAGCGCTATAAATTTTAATTGTTGTATTGTCTGGTTTTAAAGTATTCATGCAAGAATATAGCACGCAGATTATAAAAAAGAAAAAAATATTTTTATTTCTTATCATATATAATAATAGCTAAAATAGCCTATGGATTTTGGATTATACTATTGGGGAATATTTGGAGGAGTAATACTGTTTGTATTTCTTGTCTCCTTACTTTTTAACCCTTAACAAAAGGAACTATTATGGAATTTATACAATCATTTGGAGAATATTTAATTGCTAATCCAGCGGCAATGATTGCCGTATCTCTTTATCAAGGTTTATGGTCAATGCTAGGATTATGGTTTGCAGCAAGGAACGATCATAAAATTTGGTTTGTTGTTATAGCGCTTTCTAACACCATGGGTATAATTGAAATCATTTACTTAGCAAAAAAGACAACATTTTTTAAAAACTTTAATATCAATGGGTAATAGACACTTTCCGACTGTTATTGCACTTATAATGCTCATAGCGATGCTAGGATTAATGAGCAATTGCCAAGTTAAAACTGACATTCCATTGGAATATCAGGCCCCTACTGATTCCAGTGAGCATCTTGATGAGAATGGAGAGCCAATGAAAAAACGTATTGTGTCTTATGAATTTCAACGAGACAACAAGAATCCTTGAGAAAAATACTCTCGATTGGCATTTCTCTTGCCTGTCTTTATATAGCATTTCAACAGGTTAATTTATTAGAAGTTTTTACTGCCCTATCTAATACTAATCTTTCTTATATAATTGCTGCTTTAATTATTACAGCTATCACTTTTTTTCTTAGAGCTTTAAGATGGAAAACCCTCCTAAATGCTCCAAAATCTCTTACCTTGAAGCATTATTTGTCGACAACACATATTGGATATTTTTTAAATAATATTCTCCCATTCAGAGCTGGAGATATATTTCGAGCTAAACTATTATCAAACCATGATAAGAGTATAAAACTAAGTTATTTGATTGGGAGTCTTGTTGGAGAAAAAATTATTGATCTTTGGGTGATAGGACTATTTAGTGTCATATTGATTCTACTCGGATATACTAACCTGCTCGGCGTTCAATTCATAGTCACTGTTGTTGCTATATCCTTTCTGAGTTCATTAATTATTTTTGGGCGACATAGCCTATCCAGTAGATTGCTCGTGATGTTTCCATTATTAACTAATTTTGTTGCAGGGTATAGATTAGTATCAGAAAATAAGGTTCATTTATGGAGTTGGTCTATGTTACTATGGATTAGTTTTGTGGCATATGTAACTTTGTCATTGAAAGCAATTGGAATCGTACTAACGTTAGAACAAGCTTTAGGGCTAACGATTATATCTAGCATTGTTACTTCATTGCCTATCGCTCCTGCTGCAATTGGAACATACCATTTAGCAGTCATTTATTGTCTACATAACTTATATGGCATTAATCTAGAATTAGCACAAACAGGTGCTATTATTATGCATAGTATTTTTCTTCTGTACAGTATTGTAGCAGGTTATATATATTTGCTATCTGAAAATCTACATATTGGATCAATAGTAAATGACAACAAAAACTAAAGGATTGCTTACAGTATTATCTGCCTATACTATCGCTATAGGATTAGGAGTGCTATCTATTTTATACAATCTTCATCTTGGAGATATGTTACAAATCTTTATTGCTGACCTGATAGCAACATTTATGATTTATTGTTTCAGTGTTGCATATAAAAATTCTTCATTCTATGACCCTTATTGGTCTGTAATTCCTCCATTTATTCTATTATTTTGGATCTGGAAACAAGACTTTATTTTTAGCGGGACAGTAAGTTTGCTAATCTTTGCTATGCTATTTTGGTCCATACGCTTAACAACCAATTGGATAAAAACTTGGGAAGGATTACATCATGAAGATTGGCGTTATATCGATATGAGAAAAAATCTAGGTAGCTCTTTTGAGCTTCTAGGTAACTTTGGTGGCATCCATTTCTTTCCAACATTAATTGTATTTTTTTGCTGTATGCCTATGGGAGTAACTCTTGAATTACAAGAAATTATGCCCGATACAAGCATGCAAGCATATGCTGGATTTTTTATTTGTATTTTAGGTGTTTTATATCAAATTATTTCTGACACACAACTGCATCGCTTCAGAGAAGAAAATCCACATCAAAAAGGGATTATAGAAACAGGATTATGGAATTATTCAAGGCATCCAAATTATTATGGTGAGATCTTATTTTGGTGGGGAATATTTTTATTTGGCAATTCATATCTATCACAAACTGAAGGGCTTGGATTGAGTTATTTAATTCTCGCTCCTATTGCAATGACATTAATGTTTTGGTATGCGAGTATTCCTTGGATTGAAATTAAAATTCTTCGCACAAGGCCTGCATATAAAGATTATCAAAAAAGGGTTCATATTTTATTTCCAGAAATCACTATATTAAAACGCTTAATCGGTAAATAAAAAAATGGATAATAATACAATGACAGTTTTAAAGATTTTTGGGCTAATTGGCTTAGTCTATTTCACTTTCTTTATGCTAGTCATGGTCCCTCATAAAACCTGGTATTTCTTCGGATAATCTTATCCTCAATGTTTAATCAAAAAAATTTTATTTGGCTTGCTCTTGTTTGTATATGGAATTTTGGATATCCTCAGGCAACTCCTATTGAAGATGTTATGATTGCTATTATTTTAGCAGGATTATCTTATAAATTAAATCAAACCAACTAGGTAAAACTTAATTGTAACATCATTTTTCATTTTTATTGTCAGCAATGAAGGACGTTTAATTTTGTAATCTGATAAGCTAATACTAAAACTTGTATCTACTATAATTTTTTGATTATCTATATTGAAATTAACTGGAATCATTATCTCTTTTTTAATCCCGTGAAAAAATAAGATTCCATTGATATAATATTGATTCTCTTTTTTTGTTATTGATGAAGAAGAAAAGCTCACTACAGGATAGAAATAATCCTCAATTACATCAAGCATATTAGAATCACGATTGGAATTCTTGCTATCAAAACTAAATACGGGTACATATAAATCTACGCTTGATAAAATAGGGTCAGATTGGTCAAATATAAACGAGCCTTTAATCTCTTTTGATATACCCGTCCAATTATGGGCAGGATGTTTTCCATCATAAGAAATAAAACTTTCCTCTAAGTCAATTGTGACTGACACTCCTTGTGCAAACACAAATTGAAAAAATAGAATGGATATTAGTTTTCTCACTTAAAAAAAGTAATCCCTAACGCATCAAGACTTAACGCAAAAAATGCCACCGTTCCTGCTTTTAAATGAGCATCCATCAAATCATTATATCTTTTACCATCCTTTACTGCTGCTTTGGCTAAAAATGGTTGTGCCATCATTGCAGAAAAGTGAAGGATTGCCATTGTACGATGAAA
>JABHGE010000016.1:0-27304 GCA_018672235.1 Fidelibacterota bacterium
CTTTGAGGTGACATAGTCAAAAATAAATCTTGTTACAATTATTGCTGTAAACATACTGACAATAATACCCCAAAATAATACAGTTGCAAATCCTTTGATTGGACCACTTCCATATTGATATAATACTGCTGCAGCTATACCAGTGGTTAGATTCGCATCCACAATAGTAGTAATTGCTCTTTCATATCCCGCATCAATAGCAGAGCGTACAGATTTTCCATTTCGTAATTCTTCTTTAATTCTTTCAAAAATAATTACATTAGCATCTACAGACATACCTACGGTTAAAATTAATCCAGCGATTCCAGGTAGAGTTAATGTTGCTCCCAATAATGCTAAGACTCCTAGTAACAAAATTAATGTCCAAATAACAGCAAAGCTTGCAATAAAACCAGATAGCTTATAATAGAATATGATAAATAAGATTACAATGAATAATCCTACTAACATAGAGTACGTTCCTTTGCTAACCGAATCTGCACCAAGCGATGCACCAACAGTTCTTTCTTCTTGGATTGTAACTGGGACAGGTAAAGACCCTGCACGCAATACAATCGCAATATCTTCTGCCTCTTGAATAGAATCCATACCCTCAATAACAGTACCACCACCAAAAATTTGACTTCTGATCACTGGAGCCATATGTACTTTTTTGTCTAATACAATTGCAATTCTTTTATTGATATTAGATCCAGTAATTCTTGCCCACTCCCTTGATCCTTCATTACTCATTTCTACTTGTACTGTAGCTTGTCCAGCACTAACACCAGACTGGCTTAATCTCATTTGTGCATCTTCTATTACACCACCTGTTAGTTCTGCATTATCTACTAAATGGTAGAGCAGATAGATTTCTTCTTCTTCACCAAAATCATTTATTAAGGTTATAGCAGAGTTGCCAGTAAGGAATAGACTCCCGGTTGCATCTAATACTTGCTTGACATTATCTTGATTTAAAATATTTTGTAGCTTAGATAAATTACTTGTAGATATTGCTAGATCGCTACCAACAGCTATTAACAATGAAGAGAATCCTAAACCATTCTCATCAGAGTTATTTGTATCAAATAGCTGATCAACATCATCATTAGTTTTTTCAATATTCATTGCAGCTAGATTATCAATCTGTCTTACAATAGTATTAGTACTTTCTATATCTTTTACAATCATAAGTTCGAGGAGAGCAGTGCTTTGTAGTAAGTCTCTAGCTCTTTCAGAATCTTGTACACCTGCAAGCTCAACGATAACTCTGTTGTTACCTTGTTTTTGAATTGTAGGCTCTGCAACACCAAATTGATCTACACGATTTTGAATAATTTCAATAATTCGATTAATTGAATCTGCTGATTCAAGATTTAATTGTTCAATGATTTGATCTTTTGTCTTACCATAACTAATAAAATATTTAGGTAATTTTAAATCTTTTTCTAATGCTTTTTCTTCAAATAGAGTAAAGAAGTCAGTGCTATTATTTTTATAATCCTTACTTAATTCTTCTAAGAATTTATCAAATTTTTTATCTTTATTTTTAGCAAGAGTATTGATGAGCTGAGGTAGGTCTACTTCAAGTACAATATATATACCACCCTTTAAATCAAGACCCTGTTTAATGCTTTTTGATTCAAAGTATGTTAACTCATCTTGTGATAAGTTGTTTTTTGCGTCATCACTTAACAATTGATATCTAATTGATGGTAAAAGGGCATAAATCCCTAACCCAAAAATAAATAGAATTGATAGTAGTCTTGTTCTTAATGTATTGTTCATATCTTACTTGCTTTAAAGTGAAAAAGAATTTAATACTTTCAAATACTTTTTCACTATTTTTTTAAATTATATTTAATTCTGTCCCAACATCATAAAAAGCACTGAGTGCATGATCGAGCTGTTCTTGAGTATGATCTGCAGATAATTGTACTCTAATTCTTGCTTCGTCTTTACCTACTACCGGGTATGAAAATGCTATAACATATATATTTTTTTTCAATAAATTTTCAGACATTTTAGCAGCTTTTTTTGCATCATAAATCATAATAGGTACAATCGGATGATCAATGCCTTTTATATCAAAACCATATTCTTTGATTTTTTCTCGAAAATACATTGTATTTTTTTCTAGTCTCTGTTTGTAGCTATAATCATTTTCAATAATATCAAATACTTTAATACATGCTGCAACTAAAGCAGGAGCTAGGCTGTTAGAGAATAAATAAGGTCTAGATTTTTGTCGTAGAGTTTCAACAATCTCTTTGGAAGCACATACAAATCCTCCAGAAGCACCACCCAATGCTTTTCCAAATGTAGATGTTATAATATCTACATCATCCAAAACATTATGATAATCTGCACTTCCTTTTCCGCCACTGCCTAAGAATCCTGTTGCATGACAATCATCTACCATTACCATAGCATTATATTTTTTTGCTAACATAACTATTTCTTTTAATGGAGCAACTACTCCATCCATACTAAAAACACCATCTGTTGCAATTAATTTTATTCGAGCGTTCGAATTTTTTAATAACTTTTCCAAATGTTCCATATCTGAATGTCGATAGCGATTTTTTTCTGCTTTACACAGTCTTATTCCATCTATAATAGATGCATGATTTAATTCATCTGAGAATACAGCATCTTCTTTTGATAAAATAGTTTCAAATAAACCACCATTAGCATCAAAGCATGAGGAATAAAGAATAGTATCTTCTTTGCCATGAAATTGGCTCACTTTCTTTTCTAGATCCTTATGAATTGTTTGAGTACCGCAAATAAATCGAACAGAACTTAATCCAAATCCCCAGTCATTAATTGCTTGAATAGCCGCTTTTTTTATATGAATATTATTAGATAGCCCTAAGTAGTTATTAGCACAAAAATTAATAACCGTTTCTCCGAGAACATTAATTTCTGTTTCTTGAGGAGTTTCAATGATACGTTCGTTTTTAAACGTACCATCTTCCTTAATTTTTTCAAGATTACTTTGTAAGATATCTTTAATATTTTCCATAATTCTTTTTGATTTCAGGTATTAAATACTGTTCAAACATTGCATTTTTGCTATAATCATTTATAAAATTCCATTCTTTTTTAGCTTCATCACAATTCAAATTTTCAGGCCATGTATCTGCAATAGATTGAAATTTAGAGTCTATATCGTAATCTACAATAAATTTTGGGAATTCCTTTTGTAGTTCTTTAGCAATCTCTTGAGGGCTTAAGCTTACCTCTTCTACATTAAACGCTCTTAATTTTGACTGAATATGTGGAATAGTCATAATTTGCAAGATAGCATGAATTGTACTTTTAATACTTAGGAATGGAAGTAATGTAGATGGAGCTATCTTGCAAGTATATTGTTCATTATTGCATGCTGCATGTAGCATTTGTGGAGCAAAATCAGTTGTTCCTCCTGATGGTATGGTATATGGACTAATAATTCCGGGAAATCTTAAGCATCTAAAATCAATTCCATATCCCAGCTGGATACTTTCTTCATATTTTTGCGTACCAAATTGTTCTATAACTAGTTTATTACGCCCATATATTGTTTGAGGCTTTATAATATCCCATTCTTTTGCATCTTGTAATTTTCTTGGGCCATATACTGCAATTGAGCTAGGAAAAAAAATTCTTATAAATGATTTATGTTGTATTCCATGATCCATAGCAGAACGAATTATTAACTTTGATCCTTCTTCATTTACTTCACGAGCCAATTCTGGATTATTATTTGCAGATTGACTTAGTAATGCAGCAAAATGATATACTTCAATAATATTATAATCGGTAAATATTGATTTCATAACATCTTTATTAAGGATACTGTCTTTTATATAAACGACATTATCATATTTTATATCAGACTCATTGATATCTAATGCAATAATTAGAGTTTCTTTTTTAGACAAAGCTAAAAGGGTCTGCCTACCTATTTCACCATTGAATCCTGTAATTAAAATTGCATTATACATAGCGTAAATTAACTCCATTGAGATGATTTTTTAAAAACTTTGTATTAAGATTGAATACCAATTAAATTTTTTCGCTCAAATGAAAAAAATTATCGCAGTTATTAATCAGAAAGGTGGCGTTGGTAAAACAACGACAGCTATTAATTTAGCTGCCAGTCTAGCTATATTAGAAAAGAGAACTTTATTAATTGATTTTGATCCCCAGTCAAATGCAACAACCGGCTTGTCAAATTTTGGGATTGATAATAATTATTCTATCTATGACGCCTTAAGCGAAAATCAAACTATGAGAGATATTATTTCAACTACAAATTTAGATTATCTAGACTTTATTAGATCAGATAATAATTTGGTAGGTTGTGAAGTAGAATTGGTGTCAGTAAAAAATAGAGAAAAGCAATTATTACGATTAATTAATAAAGTAAAAAAAGATTATGATTTTATATTAATAGACTGTCCTCCGTCTTTAGGGTTATTAACATTAAATGTTCTAGTTGCATCAAATAATGTATTAATTCCTATCCAAAGTGAATTCTTTGCTTTAGAAGGCTTGAAAAGCTTACAAGAGACTATTAGGTTGGTTCAAGAGAATATTAATAAGGACTTAAAAATACTTGGAATTCTTATTACTATGCATACTAAAAGACTGCGTTTAGCAAAAAAAGTAGAAAATCTATTAAAATCAAAATTCAAAAATAAGTTGCTTAAGACAAAAATTAGCAGAAATATCAGATTAGCTGAAGCTCCGGACGATGGAAAGCCAGCTATTATGTATGATGTTGATTGTGCTGGAGCAAAAAATTATATGGAATTAGCATTGGAGATTTTAAATGAAAAAAAATAATCAGATAGGGCAAGGGATTGGTGCACTACTTACACCAAATAAATCTTCTGATGATGTAGAGCAAAATAATATATTGATCAGTAAAATTATTCCAAATCCCAATCAGCCTAGAAAATTTTTTGATGAAAAATCGTTAAAACAGTTAGCCCAGTCTATTGATGAAAAAGGCTTAATCACTCCGATAACAGTTAAAGCATCAAATAATAAATATATTATTGTTGCAGGAGAAAGAAGATTTAGAGCTCATCAATTACTAAAAAGAAAAAGAATATTAGCATATATAATAGATGCAGATTCCAATAAAGATATAATGTACATGGCATTAATTGAAAATATACAAAGAGAAGATTTGAATGCAATCGAACAAGCTAAAGGCTATCAATATTTAAAAGATAATTTAGATAGCTCTATAACAGAGATTGCAAAAACAGTTGGTAAATCACGCCCAGCAGTTTCTAATTCATTAAGATTATTGAATCTACCTGAAGAAATTCAAAATAGTATTCTTAAAAATGAAATTAATGCAGGGCAAGCAAGAGCAATTTTGCAGAAGAAGACTACCCAAGGTATGATTCTTCTCTGGAGGCGATTGTTAAAAGAAAAAATGTCTGTTAGAAAAGTAGAAGCTGCAGCATCAAATGATATAAAATGGGACAATCAGATAAGTGAAATTGAAAATAAAATTGCAAGAATTATTGGAACTAAGGTAACAATCAATAATAATAAGAGTACAAAAAAAGGGTTTGTAAAAATTCATTTTGATTCAAAAACTTGGGATCGTGTTGT
Organism: Fidelibacterota bacterium; assembly: GCA_018672235.1. GTDB lineage: Bacteria > Fidelibacterota > Marinisomatia > Marinisomatales > Marinisomataceae > Marinisoma. The sequence continues at coordinate 5,602 of JABHGE010000016.1, forward strand.
TAGTAAGCTTAAAAGTATTAAGTCAGATTTTGAATAATAGGATTATTTAATAAAGAAAAATATCAATGAAATTTAAAAAATATAAAATATTATTTATTTCGCCCTTTAATGATAAAACATGGCAGTCTGAATTCAATAGACCTACACTGATAGCGGGATTATCTTTAATCTCTTTTTTGTTTATTGCTTCTTTGTCATTAATGCTTCTTTCTATACCTATTGTAAAAGAATATCTTAAAATCACTGCTATTAATAAAGAAATTAAGCAGCAAGAAAAAATTATAGATAATATTAGTGGAACGTTAGATGAGATAGGACTGATGAAGTCTTATATTGAAAATACTATTGGCTCTGATAGTCAAAGCAAATTATCGGATAATAATATTAGATTTATGGTTACAAATAATATACCAGATATCCAGCCTACCGATGGAATTATTAGTAAAGATTTTGATCTAAACACTCTGCATTTCGGAATAGATATTGTAAGCGATGAATCTACTCCAATTGTTTCAATTGCTGATGGTGTTGTTATTTATAGTGATTACTCTAAAGAACTTGGTAATGGAATTGTAATAGACCATCAAAATGGATACCAATCTCATTATTATCATAACGAAGAGAATTTTGTCAAAAAAAATGAGGAAATAGATCGAGGAATGTTAATTGGAAAGATTGGGAATACAGGAGTATCTACAGGACCTCACTTACATTTTGAAATATGGAAAGATGGAGAACCAATTGATCCATTAAAATTTTTCCCTAATTTTTCAAAAAAATCTGATAAATTTCAAGAGGAATCAAATGAATAATAAATCAAGTAATAGCCAGACGATTATAGCAGAAGATGTACAGATTGATGGCGATATGGTTCTAATTGGTAATATCACTATTTATGGAGAAATAAGAGGATCAGTTTCTACAGACGGAGCAATTCAGTTAGCAAGAAAAGGAAAAATTTTTGGAGATGTTAAGGCTTCTACTATACAAATTAATGGTTATATCCAAGGTGATGTTTTTATCAATGGATCTGCTGAGTTATTAGGAAAATGTGAGTTAGTCGGAGACTTAAAATACAAAGTATTAACAATACAGGATGGCGCTCAATTTTCTGGACGCTGCGAAATCATTGAAGATGATTTTGATTTATAAATGACTCCCCCTAAAAGATCGTTAAGCTCAATCATGTCAGAAAGTTATGCTATATATTTTGAGTTCTTTGGTATTATTATTGGTTGGATATTATGCGGATATCTTATTACAAAAAATGTATCTTATATTGCTATTATTGGAGGTGTAATCCACGGCTCTATAAAGGCATACCAACATGTTATAAAAAATAATTAGAAAATCTGATTTTTTCCTGTGATTAATTATATCTCTTTGTTAATATTTCATCGATGTTTGTAGATAAAAAAATAACTGAAACTCACCATGCTCAAAGCCCTGCAGATACAGCTATTGGTCATGTTGCAAATACAGATCATGGACATCACATTTTTGATGTAGAGTTTTTATCAAACTTATCAACAAAGATTTCATCATTTTTTGGTATATCAGAAAACTCTATGTTTTTTATCAATCTTGGTATTACTAAGCATGTATTTGTACTGCTATTTATATCTACATTAATGGTATTAAGTATTATTGGATTGGTTAGAAATTATATATCACATAAAAATAATATACCAAACAAGCTTATGAGCATTGTAGAAATGTTTGTGGTTTATTTAAAAGATGATGTTTTAGAAAATTTTATTGGTAAGAATTATCGAGAATGGGCATCATTAATTTATACAATTTTCTTTTTTGTTTTATTTGCCAACTTATCAGGCTTGATACCTTTTTTTGACCTGCTTGGATTATTTGGTAAATTGGGGCATAATGAATTATTAAGCAATTTATCTCATGGAGGTGCCACAATAACTGCCAATGCTAATGTGACCTTTGCTATTGCAACTATTACTTTTGTTGCATTCATAGGCGCAGGTATTAAGAAATATGGTTTTATTCAGCATTGGAAAAATTTAGCTCCTTCAGGTTTAGCTTGGCCACTTTATTTTGTTGTAGTTCCTATTGAATTTATGGGATTATTTATTAGACCTCTTGCGTTAACATTGAGGTTGGCAGGTAATATGATGGGCGGTCATATAGCATTAGTAATTTTTATAACATTTATATTTTCAATGGCAGATAGCTTTGGAGCATGGGCAGGATTTGGTATAGCACCATTCTCTATTGCATTAGCAGTAGGATTAACTATGTTAGAATTGTTGGTTGCAGTAATTCAAGCATATGTATTTGCTTTATTAACAGCCGTTTTTATAGGAATGGCAATAAACGTAGATCATTAACACAAAAAAAGGAGTCTCACTATGGGAGCAGGATTAGCAGTAATAGGCGCAGGAATTGGTATTGGTTTAATTGGTTATGGAGTAGCTCAAGCTATTGCAAGACAACCCGAAGCAGCTGGAGAAATTAGATCTCAAACATTTCTTTTAGCAATTTTGGTTGAGGGAGCAGCAATTTTGCTTGGATTATTATCATTAGTTCTTTAATCAACGTTAGGAATACAGTATGAACCCATTATTAACGGTAGATCTAGGCTTATATGTCTGGACGCTAGTAATTTTTATGACAGTACTTTTTGTTTTGAAGAAGTATGCATGGAATCCTCTTCTAGACTTTATTGAGGAGAGAGAAAAGGACATTGCTAACTCTTTATCAATGGCTGAAAGTGCAAAGTCTGATTTAGAAAAAATAAAAGACGAGTCACAAAAAATATTAGATCAAGCCAAAAAAGAAGGCAAGGTTATCGTAAATGATAGCAAGCAAAAAGCTGAAGATTCAGCCAATAATATTTTAGAAAAAGCTAAGTTAAAATCTGATGAATTTATTGTAGACGCTAAATCTAAAATTGAAATTGAGAAGCAACGAGCAATTAAAGAGATCAAAGAAGAAGTAGTTGATCTTAGTATTGATTTAGCTTCTAAGATATTACAAAGAAATGTGAAAGATGACGATAATGATAAATTTATTAAATCCTCACTAGAAGCAATGAATGTAGATGAAGCAAAATCATAAAAAAATAAAAATATATTCTGAAGCGCTATGCGGCAGTGTCAATACTTTTGAGATTTTTCAAGATATTAAGACATCGTTGCATGCACTTGCTGCTTTATCAACAAAAGATCTGACAATTAATACATTCTTAAAATCAAAGTCAGTTGATTCAAGTCAAAAGATGAACATATTTAGGGAATCCTTTAAAGAAATTTTTAATGAGAGTTTGCTGGATATGCTATTGGTTATGATTGAAAATGATGATATGAATTTATTGATGGATGTAAATAAGAGTTTTGTAGTTTTGGCCAAAAAGAAGTTAAATATAGCATACGTAGAGGTGACATCATCTTCAGATATGGATGAAAATGCGAGAATGCAATTATCAGATGCGCTAAGCGACATAACAAAAAAGAAAATTGATATTAATTTTTCAACTAATAAAGATTTAATTGGAGGATTAAAGATTAAGATTGATGATATGCTATTTGATAGCAGCTTAAAAACAAAATTAGAAAACGCAAAATCAAAATTAATAGGGGTATAGATGGATATTAAAACTAATCAAATCGGTGATTTACTACGCGACCAAATAAAAAATATTGACAACAATGTCGATGTAAATGAAGTTGGTGAGGTTTTAGAAATTGGAGACGGAGTTGCTAGAACTAGTGGCTTAGGGAACGTGATGAGTTCTGAGCTTGTAGAATTTCCAAATAATGTATTTGGTATGGCATTGAATTTAGAAGAAGAAAATGTAGGTGTTGTACTTTTTGGAGATAGTAGTCTTGTTAAAGAAGGTGATATTGTAAAAAGAACAGGAAAAGTAGTAGAAGTTCCTGTAGGAAAAGAATTATTGGGTCGAGTAGTTAGTCCTTTAGGTGTACCTATGGATGGTAAAGGTCCAATCAATGCAAAACATACACTGCCTATCGAAAGAAAAGCATTGGGAGTGATGCAAAGATTTCCAGTAAAAGAGCCCTTACAAACAGGTTTAAAATCAATCGATAGTATGATACCAATCGGTAGAGGTCAAAGAGAATTGATTATTGGAGATAGACAGACAGGAAAATCTGCTATCGCTACGGATACAATTATTAATCAAAAATCTACTCATGATGGTGATAGCCCAGTTTATTGTATTTATGTCGCAATTGGTCAGAAAGCATCTACAGTAGCAAAGTTGGTAGGTGAGTTAGAGGCAAATGGCGCAATGGAATATACTACAGTAGTTGTTGCAAATGCATCTGACCCTGCTCCCTTACAATATATAGCACCATATTCCGGATGTGCAATGGGAGAATATTATAGAGATAATAGTATGCATGGATTAATTGTTTATGATGATTTATCTAAACAGGCTACAGCTTATAGGCAGATGTCATTAGTATTGAGACGACCTCCGGGTAGAGAGGCTTTTCCTGGAGATGTATTTTACTTGCATAGTAGATTATTAGAAAGATCTTCAAAACTATCTGAAGATTTAGGTTCAGGTTCGTTGACTGCATTACCAGTTATTGAAACTCAAGAAGGGGATGTGTCAGCATATATTCCAACAAATGTAATTTCTATTACTGATGGACAAATATATCTAGATACTAATTTATTTAATGGTGGAGTCAGACCCGCAGTAGATGTAGGACTTTCTGTATCGAGAGTTGGTGGAAGTGCACAGATCAAAGCAATGAAAAAAATTGCTGGTAAGTTGAGATTAGACTTAGCACAGTTCAGAGAGTTAGAAGCATTTGCAAAATTTGCGTCTGATTTAGATGAAACTACAGCAGCACAAATTACTAGAGGGCGTCGAATGGTTGAGATATTGAAACAAAATCAATATGTACCAATGTCTACAGCCAACCAAGTAGTAATTATTTATGCAGCTAGTCAGGGATATCTTGATGATGTAGAGATTGAATCCGTTAAGGAATTTGAAGTTGGCTTGCTAGAGCATTTTGCATCTAAAGCTTCAGACTGTATTAAAGAAATTAACGATACGGGAGATATCGGAGATGACTTAGCTGATAAGATGAATAAGATAATTGAGGAATTTAAAAAGAGCTTCTAATTATGGCTAATCTTAAAAATCTTCAAGAACGCATAAAATCTGTTAGCAGTATTCAACAGGTTACAAAGGCTATGAAAATGGTTGCTGCAGCTAAAGTGAAAAAAGCACAAGAAAAGATGGAAATTTCTAGACCATATTCAAGGAATACACAAGACTTGATATGTAGAATTTTACCTCAAGTTTCTAGTGCTAATATTCCATTGGTTCGAACAAGAGATGTAAAAAATAGAGCTATCATTGTGATTACTAGCGATAGAGGTTTTGCAGGCTCTTTTAATTCCAGTGTAATTCGATTAGCTGAAAAAGAAATTGAAAAATTTGGTAAAGATAAAGTACAAGTATTTTGCTTAGGTAAAAAAGCTTCAGAATATTTTAGTAAAAGAAATTATAATGTCGTTCAATCTTTTTATGATTTCTGGAAAGATATGACATTTGATACAGCGTCTAATATTTCTGAAACATTTATTACAGCATTTAATAATCTCGAGGTAGATGAGGTACATGTTATTTATAATCGATTCAGAACATTAGCATCACAAGATTTGATGATGGAAAAAGTATTGCCAATTGACTTTACTGAAGACTATAATGTCAAAAATTATAATTATGACTATGAACCAAATCAAGAAAGAATTGTAGAATCATTATTACCAAAACATCTGAAAGTGCAAATGTGGCAACAGATGTTAGAGTCTTATAGTAGTGAAGAAGCTGCTAGAATGATTGCAATGGATAATGCCACAGAAAATGCAAAAGAAATAATTAAAGAATTAAAACTAGAATTTAACAAAGCGCGTCAAGCGGCAATTACGACAGAAATGTTAGAAATTGTTGGCGGATCAGAAGCGCTAGTCGATTAAGGGGACTAAAAATGAATAATGAAGGTAAAGTATTACAAATAACTGGTGCGGTGGTTGATGTAAAATTCACTGAAGGCCATTTGCCAAGAATTTTAAATGCTCTAAGTATCAAAAGAGAAGATGGATCTAACCTAGTATTAGAAACTGCACAGCACTTAGGTCAAGGGGTTGTCAGAACAATCGCTATGGACTCTACAGATGGTCTCGTAAGAGGTACGATAGTTTCAGATATGGGTAAGCCAATTTCTGTTCCTGTTGGAGAAGCAACTTTAGGCAGAATGTTTGATGTACTTGGAAATCCAATTGATCAAAAAGGAGAAGTAGGGAATACAAAAACATCGCCAATTCATAGAGCTGCTCCATTACAAGAAGATTTAACAACAACATCTGAGATGTTTGAGACTGGTATTAAGGTTGTTGATTTGATGGAACCTTATACTAGAGGTGGAAAAACAGGTCTATTTGGAGGAGCTGGAGTTGGAAAAACAGTTTTAATTCAAGAACTTATTAGAAATATTGCTACAGAACATGGTGGATTTTCTGTTTTCGCTGGAGTTGGAGAAAGAACAAGAGAAGGAAATGATCTTTATGCTGAAATGACAGAATCGGGCGTTATTGATAAAACAGCGCTTGTTTTTGGACAAATGAATGAACCCCCAGGTGCACGTTTAAGAGTTGGATTAAGTGCATTAACAATGGCTGAACATTTTCGTGATGATGAAGGTAAAGATGTGTTATTGTTTGTAGATAATATTTTCAGATTTACTCAAGCTGGTTCAGAAGTATCAGCATTATTGGGAAGAATGCCTTCAGCTGTTGGATATCAACCAACGCTATCAACAGAGATGGGAGATTTGCAAGAAAGAATTACATCTACAAAAAAAGGATCTATTACATCTGTTCAAGCAATTTATGTACCAGCAGATGATTTAACTGATCCGGCACCTGCAACAGCATTTGCACACTTAGATGCTACTTCAGTATTAGATAGAAAAATTGCTGAATTAGGAATTTATCCTGCTATTGATCCGCTCACCTCAACATCTAGAATTTTAGATCCAAGAGTTGTTGGAGACAGACATTATAATGTAGCGCGATCTGTACAAACGACTTTACAGCAGTATAAAGATTTACAAGATATTATTGCTATTCTTGGTATGGACGAATTATCTGATGAAGATAAATTGGTTGTATCTAGAGCAAGAAAAATGCAAAAATTTATGTCTCAACCTTTCTTTGTAGCCGAGCAGTTTACAGGCTTAGAAGGTCGTTATGTAAAACTAGAAGATTCTATTGCAGGATTTGAAGCAATACTTAGTGGAGAAGCAGATGAAATTCCTGAAAATGCTTTTTCATACGTAGGATCAATCGATGAAGCAATTGAAAAGGCTAAGAAGTGAAAAATTTCTTTAGTTTAGATATCGTAACACCAACACATTCATTCAGTTTTGATAATGTGACATATGTTAAATGTCCTGGGACTGAAGGTTACTTTGGAATTATGAAAAATCATACTAATTCTATCCTAAATTTAAAGGAAGGGGTAATATCAGTAAAAACAGAAGATAAAGAGATTCAATTTTCTTGTTCAGCTGGTATCGCTGATATCAATTCCGACTCTACTGATGACATTCCAGATAAGGTATTATTGCTTGTCGAAAATGCACAAGAATTAGAAAAATAATTATTACATTGGTACTATATGGAATCTAGAACACATAATTGTGGTGAATTAACCAAGAAGAATATTGATAAAAACGTTCGATTGTTTGGATGGGTTAATTCGACACGTACACATGGAAAAATTATTTTTATTGATATCAGAGATAGATTTGGTAAAACTCAAATTATTTTAAATACAGATTCTCTTATAGGTAAAGGAAAAACCTTATCGAATGAAGATGTAATATCAGTCTCTGGTAATGTCATAGCTAGATCATCAGACTTAGTAAATAATAATATGACAACAGGAGAAATCGAAGTTGTTGCAGAAGAGCTAGATATTTTGAATATGGCTTCTCCACTTCCAATGTCTATTCATGATAGATCAGCTTCTACTGAAGAGCATCGATTAAAGTATCGTTATTTAGAGTTAAGAAATTCTGAATTACAAAATAATTTAATTCTTAGACATAAGACAACTCAGGTAGTTAGAAATTTCCTAAATGATCAAAATTTTATTGAAATCGAAACCCCAGTATTAACTAAGTCTACACCTGAAGGTGCAAGAGATTATTTAGTGCCAAGTAGGGTTCATAATGGAAAATTTTATGCTTTACCTCAATCACCTCAAATGTATAAACAATTGTTTATGATTTCTGGTTTAGATAGATATTTTCAGATTGTGAAATGTTTTAGAGATGAAGATTTGAGGTCAGATAGACAGCCTGAATTTACTCAAATTGATTTAGAAATGAGTTTTGTCGACGAGCAACATGTAAGAGATCTAGTAGAAGAACTTATTTCAACTGTATTTTATAAAGTTAATAATGTCAAAATGGAAACCCCATTTCCTACCCTATCTTATAAAGATGCAATGAAAAGATTTGGTAGTGATAAGCCCGATCTTAGATATGGAATAGAGTTGCAAGATTTTAAATCTTTTTCTGATCAGTCTGATTTTCAAGCATTTAAAAGTTCAGAGTCTGTGAATATGATCAATGTAGATAATTCAGACTTTTTTTCTAGAAAAATTATTTCTGAACTAGATACTTACGCCCAATCACTTGGAGCTAAAGGGCTTGCTTGGATGAAGTATAAAGCAAATTCTTTTGAAGGAGGTATATCAAAATTTTTCAATCAAGACCTTCAAAATACTATTGCATCAAATTGTGATATTCAGAGTGATTCTATATGTTTTATGGTTGCTGATAACTCTCAAATATCTTTGAAAGTATTAGGGAAGATAAGAGTGAAAGTTGCAGAAATGCTAAATTTATGCGATGACTCAATATTTAAGCCAGTATGGATTGTAGATTTTCCATTGTTTAGTTGGGATGAAGATAATAAACGCTTTGATTCTGTGCATCATCCTTTCGTAGCTCCAAAAGATAAAGATACTAAAATTGCAATATCAGAACCTGAAAAAGCTATATCAAAAGGTTATGATATAGTAATCAATGGTTATGAAGTAGCAGGAGGGTCTATTAGAATCCATGATCAAAAACTACAACAGGAAATTTTTGAAACTATGAACCTTACTAAAGAAGATATTAATAGTAAGTTTGGATTTTTCATTGATGCTCTAAAATTTGGAACTCCTCCTCATGGCGGTATTGCATTTGGATTAGATAGATTGGTAATGTTGTTAGCTGGTGTAAATAATATCAGAGACGTAATCGCATTTCCAAAAACTACTTCAGCGTCTGCACTCATGGAAGACTCCCCTAATACTGTTTCAGATGAACAATTAGACGATCTAGGTATAGGTATTAAAGAGAATGAAAAAAACATTTGAAATAAAAGGAGTTGATCTAACAGAGCTTTATGGCATCGGCGATCAAAATATCCTTTTTCTTGAAAAATCTCTTCCATTAAATATTAACATTCGCGGTAATAGTATTTTTTGCCAAGGTCTCAAAAAAGATTTAGAGCATTTTTCTGTAATCTTAGGCCATATGGTTGATTCCATTAAAAAAGGTAATAATCTTAGTACAAAGGATATCAATCAATTATTGGCAATGAATATGCAGAAGAGCCTTGATAATAAAAAATCTATTAATAATGTTATTTTTTATGGTAAAAAAGGACCTATACATGCTAAGACAGATGGGCAGAGAAATTTATTAGAATCCTTATATAAAAATGAAATTGTTATATCTGTAGGACCTGCTGGAACGGGAAAAACATTTTTGGCAGTTGCCCACGCACTTTCTTTATTAGAAAAGCATGAAATTGAAAAAATTATCTTTTGTAGGCCTGCGGTAGAAGCAGGAGAAAGTTTGGGATTTCTCCCAGGAGACTTGAAAGATAAAATTGATCCATATCTTGGACCATTATATGATGCGTTAAATGAATTATTACCAAAAAGTAAGATTCAAATGTTTCTTAGCAAGGGAATTATAGAAATTATTCCTTTGGCTTATATGAGAGGAAGAACAATCAATAGATCTGTAATGATCTTAGATGAAGCTCAAAATGCATCTACCATTCAAATGAAAATGTTTTTAACTAGGTTAGGTATAGATTCTAGAGCGATAATTACTGGAGATATTTCTCAGATTGATTTACCAAAAAAATCTAACTCAGGATTGATTAGTATTTTGAGTATTTTAAAAAACATAAAAGATATTGGAATTGTAGAATTAAATGAGCATGATATCGCCAGACACCGTTTAGTGAAGCATATTATAAATGCATACTCAAAACTGGAAGGATAAAAGGAAAATTATAATGAATAAAGGTATATTTGAAAGAATCAGTAAAACAAATCATGAGCAAATAGTTTACTGCAATGACAAAAGTTCTGGCTTAAAAGCAATTATAGCCATCCATAATACTGTTTTAGGTCCTGCTCTAGGAGGATGTAGAATGTATCCTTATAAGAATGAACACGATGCTTTAGTTGATGTTTTGAGACTTTCGAGAGGAATGACATACAAAGCCTCAATAGCAAATTTAAATTTAGGAGGAGGGAAAGCAGTAATCATTGCAGACCCAGCTTCAGATAAATCAGAAGTACTTTTAAGATCTTTTGGAAAATTTGTAGAAAGTTTGAATGGAGCATATATTACAGCAGAAGATGTTGGTATGTCAGTACATGATATGGAGTTCATTAGGATGGAGACTAATCATGTTACTGGAATTAAAAGAGCTATGGGTGGAAGTGGAGATCCATCAATATTAACTGGATATGGCGTATTTGTCGGTATGCAGGCTGCGCTAAAGAAAAGATTAGGTATAACTTCAATGAGAAATTTGAAGGTCGGAATACAAGGGTTTGGAAACGTAGGTTATAATTTATGTAAACATCTTCACAAAGCAGGTGCAATAATTTATGGCTATGATATAGATCAAGAAAAATTAGATAATGTGGTTAATGCTTTTGGAGTCATACCTTTATCAAATGAAGAATTAGTTTCTGCAGATCTAGATATATTTTCACCATGCGCTTTAGGCGCGGTGATTAATCCAGAATCAATTAAAAAATTAAAATGCTCTATTATTGCTGGGGCAGCAAATAATCAACTTGAAAAAGAATCTAGAGATTCAAAGTTATTGCTAAGCAAAAAAATAATGTATGTTCCTGACTATGTTATTAACGCTGGCGGATTAATAAATGTCGCAAATGAGCTTCAAGGATATAATAAAGAAAAAGCTCACTATCAAGTAGAGGGTATATACTATATTCTTATGAGAATATTTGACTATGCAGCAACAAATAATATTTCAACTCTTGAAGCAGCAAACCTACTTGCAGAGAGAAGAGTAAATGAATTTATTAAATGGCATCATTAATGAGTAAAAAACAACATAGAAAAAAAGCCAGAGAAGCAGTATTGCAAGCCTTGTATGCAAAGCATGTGTCTAATGAAGATCAAAAAAAAGTTTTGCATGATATTAATGAACGCTATCAGTTTGATAAGCCAACAAAAAAATTCGTGAATGAATTATTTAAGCTCACAATAAAGAACTCTGAAAGTTTAGATAAAAAAATTGAAGACTCATTAGAAAATTGGACTCTTGATAGAATTAATATTATTGATAGATTAATTATGCAGATGTCAATATGTGAAATGTCACTCATGAAAGAGTATGACATATCCTATAAAGTTACTATTAGCTCCGCTATAGAAAATGCTAAAAAATTTAGCTCTGAAGATAGTACTGCATTTGTCAATGGAGTATTAGACTCCGTATATAAAAAATTATAATTGATATGAGTGTATTAACAAAAATATTTGGTACAAAATCTGGAAGAGAAATTAAGCAGATTAAACCTTTAGTCGGTCAGATTAACAGTCTATATGATTCATTACAAGGAAAAAATGAATCGTACTTATCAGAAAGAACTCACGAATTACAAAAATATGTACAGGAAAAAATTCAGACTATAGAAAGTGAAAAATTAAAAGATATTACCGATAGAAAAGCAATACAGAAAATACGTACAGAAATTGAAAAAGAAATATTAGACGATATCTTAGTAGAAGCTTTTGCTTTAGTCAAACATGCTTCTCGATTATTATGTGGGAAAAAATGGACAGCTGTTGGTCAAAAAATTGAATGGGAAATGATTCCTTATGATGAACAATTAATTGGTGGAATTGTTCTTCATCAAGGAAAGATTTCTGAAATGAAAACTGGAGAAGGAAAAACTTTAGTTGCAACGATGCCTATTTATTTAAATGCTTTATCGGGTAGAGGAGTGCACGTTGTAACTGTTAATGATTATTTAGCCCAACGAGATTCAGAATGGATGGGCAAGGTTTTTGAGATATTAGGTATGTCTGTTGGTCATATTCTAAATTCAATGAATCCAGATCAAAGAAAAGAAGCTTATAGTTGCGATGTTACCTATGGAACTAACAATGAATTTGGGTTTGATTATTTAAGAGATAATATGACAATTGATTCTGAGTATTTAGTACAAAGACCTCATCACTATGCTATAGTAGATGAAGTAGATAGTGTTTTAGTAGATGAAGCCAGAACTCCCTTGATTATTTCAGGCCCAGTAGAAACTAAAGTCAATCAGTCTTATATAGACTTAAGTTCGCCTGTAAAAAATTTAGTCAGACAACAGAAGCGACTAGTTACTGAATTAGTAGCAAAAGCAGAAGCGATATTAAGAATTGATTCGCCATCAGAAGATCAACGCTATGATGCCGGCTTACTTTTATTAAAAGCAAAAAAGGGATTACCTAAGGATATCAAATTACAAGAATTATTCCAAGAGCAGGGAACGCTAAAGTTGATGAATAGTGTTGAGTCTGAATATATTGCAGATAAAAAACTACATGAGCTTGATGAAGATTTATACTTTGGTATAGATGAACAGTCGAATAGTGTAGATCTTTCAGATAAAGGAAGGCTGGCTTTATCTCCAGATAATGTTGAAGCATTTACAATACCTGATTTGGGAGAGATGTTAAGCGATATTGATGAAAGTAATCTATCGGAGGATCAAAAGAAGTTAAATAAAGAAAAAGCATATCAATTACACTCTCAAAGAAGCGGTAAAATTCATTATTTAAATCAATTACTTAAAGCATATACATTATTTGATAAAGATGTAGAGTATGTGGTACAAAATGGACAAGTATTAATTGTGGATGAATTTACAGGAAGAGTATTACCTGGAAGAAGATTTAGCGGAGGCCTTCATCAAGCATTAGAAGCAAAAGAAAATGTTAAGATTGAAAAAGAAACTCAAACCTTAGCCTCAATTACTATTCAAAACTATTTTAGAATGTATGATAAATTATCCGGGATGACAGGTACTGCTGACACTGAAGCGGCAGAATTTGAAAAAATTTACAATCTAGGTGTTACGGTAATTCCAACTCATCGTCCAATTGCCAGAAAAGATTTTAATGATGCTATTTATAAATCAATGCATGCAAAATATAAAGCTGTGATTAATGAAGTAGGTGATTACTTCAAAAAAGGACAGCCAGTTTTAATTGGAACAATCTCAGTTGAAGTTTCAGAACTATTATCAAAAATGTTAAAACAAAAAGGCATACCGCATAAGGTGCTAAATGCTAAGCAGCATCAGAGTGAAGCTGAAATTGTAGCACAGGCAGGATTAAAAAATTCTATTACTATTGCAACAAATATGGCGGGAAGAGGAACAGATATAAAATTAGGTCCAGGAGTAGAAGAGTTAGGTGGATTGCATATCATTGGTACTGCACGACATGAATCAAGACGTATTGATTTACAGTTACGTGGTCGATCTGGTAGGCAAGGAGATAGTGGCTCATCAAAGTTTTATATCTCTTTAGAGGATGATTTAATGCGACTTTTCAATATGGATAAACTTGCTTCATATATGGATAGACTTGCAATGGATGAAGATCAAGAATTGAGTGCTGGCATGTTAAATCGTGGGGTAAGTAATGCTCAAAAGAAAGTTGAAGAAAGAAATTTTGGTATGCGTAAGCATTTACTAGAGTATGATGATGTTTTAAACCAACAAAGAGAAATTGTCTATGAACTAAGAAATAAAGCATTATTGTCAGATTCAATCAGATCTTCAATTGATGAATTTATAGATGATTTTATTTATGATTTATTTGAGCCATTAGATATTAAGCATATAAAAGATTGGGATTGGACTGCGTTAAATCAAGAATTAAATGCACACTTACTGATTGACATAAATCAATCTGATTTTGAAGGAAAAAATAATAAAGAAGAGATATTAAATATCATTCTAGAAAAAGCATTAGAGTACTATAATAAGAAAGAAGAACTCATACCAGAAGAGTTATTGCGTAAGCTTGAAAAGTTTGTTGTATTAAGGACTATTGATGAAAAATGGCGTAATCATTTACTGGGAATGGATCAATTAAGAGAGGGTATTGGTTTAAGAGCATTTGGACAAAAGAATCCTTTAATAGAATATAAAGCAGAAGCATATAATTTTTTTCAAGACTTGATGATAGGCCTACGAGCTTCAATCGTTCAACGTGTTTATCATGCACAAATTAGTGAAAATACACGTCCAAAACAGATGTCACCTCTTCAAAAAAATATTCAATTAACCCATGTTGATCCACAAGACAATCCTCTACCAAAATCAAAAAGTGCTCCGGATGTTAATGTAGAAGATAAAATTGGTAGAAATGATAAGATAAAAATAGTATCTCCGCAGGGAGAACAGTTGGAAGTGAAGTTTAAAAAATTAGAATCATACTTATTGAAAGGATATACACGTGTCTAATAAAAAAAATAAATTACATTTTTCAACAAAATCGATTCATGTTGGAAATAAAATTGATGAAACAGGAGCTGCTGTTACTCCGATTCATTTAACATCAACCTTCAGACAACCTTCATTTGAAAGTTCAGAAAAATATGTTTATTCAAGAGTTGGAAGTCCGACACTGTCGGCTCTAGAGGAAAATTTAGCTATGTTAGAGAACGCTAAATATGCCTATGCATTTGCTTCTGGAATGGCAGCAATGACTGCAATCTTTATGATGTTCAAACCGGGAGATCATGTTCTAATTTCACGCAATGTATATGGGGGTGTTTTTAGGTTAGTGACCAAAGTATTAAATGATAATAAAGTAGATTTTGAATTTATTGATACGACCAACTTAGATATAGTTTCTAATTCAATTAAAGAAAATACAAAATTGATTCATCTTGAAACACCAAGTAATCCTCTATTAGAGTTAGCTGATATTGAAAAAATTTCAGATTTAATGCATGAAAAAAATATTTTAGTCAGTGTTGATAATACTTTTATGGGTTCTTATGGTCAAAGACCATTAGACCTGGGTGCAGATATTGTAATGCATAGTACAACAAAGTTTATTAGTGGACACTCAGATGTATTAAGTGGAGCATTGATGGTTAACAGTGATTCAGCAGCTGAGAAAATAACTCTAATTCAAAATACGGGCGGGGCATTGCCGAGTCCATTTGATGCATGGTTACTTTTAAGATCAATTAAAACACTTTCTATTAGGGTAGAAAGACAGTTTGAAAATGCAGGAAAGATTGTTGAGTGGCTAGATAATAATCCAAAAGTAACCAGAGTGATTTATCCTGGGTTAAAATCTCATAAACAATTTGATTTAGCAACAAAGCAACATGCTTCACCGGATGGAAATCCAGTATATGGAAGTATGATTTCTTTTGAATTAGATAAATCAATAGATATCAATATTTTTGCAAAAAAATTAAGTATTATTACGCTAGCTGAAAGTTTAGGTGGGGTTAAAAGTTTAATATCTTGTCCCTATTCTATGACCCATGCTTCTGTACCACATGATGAAAAAACTACTTTAGGAATAACGCCTAATTTATTAAGGTTTTCTGTTGGTATTGAGCATGTAGATGATTTAATTTCAGAACTTGATTTTGCAATGAATCATAATTAACGCTTTTTTTAGTTAATTCTTTTTATATTGTTAAAAATATATGCCGTGGTGGCGGAATTGGTAGACGCGCTGGTCTTAGGAACCAGTATCGTAAGATGTGAAGGTTCGAGTCCTTTCCACGGTACTTATGGAAATTATATTCCTAGTTGTTATAATTCTGACAGCACTAGTGCTTTTTATTACAGAATTATTTCCAATAGATGTAACAGCTCTACTGGTTCTTGGGTTGTTGCTAGTCCTCGGACTATTTAGTCCAGCTGGTATTACTCCAGCTGAGGGCCTTGCGGGATTTTCTAATCCTGCTGTCATCACTATTGCTTGTCTTTTTGTGATGAGCTATGCACTACAAAAATCTCATATCCTAGAATATGTTATTATCAGTATTAATAAGTTAATTGATAAGTCTAGAATTTTAGGAATGGTTGCTTATCTATTCTTTATCGGTATTGCTTCTGCCGTTGTGAATAATACAGCAATTGTAGCAATATTTATGCCTGTTACTATTCGACTAGCAGATAAATATAATATCAACCCTTCCAAGGTGTTGATTCCATTAAGCTATGCAGCTATTTTAGGTGGAACGTTAACACTTGTAGGCACTTCTACAAACTTAATTGTGAATTCAATATTAGTAGATACTTCAGGAGGCTCAGTATCGCTAGGGATGCTTGAATTTGCAAAATTTGGAATTATCAAATTTGCAATAGGTTTAGTATATATTTTTACTATTGGGCATAAATTACTTCCTTCCAGAGTAGCAAAATCTTCTAGTATTGAAGACTATAGCTTAGATGGATATTTAACAGAATTTAGAATTAATGAAAATTCTCCTTTGTGTGGGAGAACTTTATTAGATAGAAAAATTAATGAAAATTATGATGTGATTGTTTTAGATGTATTGCGAGGCGGTGAAATTATTGCTTCTAATTTAAGAAACTTAAAACTAAAACAAGATGATGTTTTATTTGTAAAAGGATCTTTTGAAAATTTTCAACGTTTAAAAGAAATTGAAAATTTAGCTCTTTTGACTGATGAAAAACTTACACAGGAAGAGTTAGAGCAAGAAGATCATATACTAGCAGAATGCCTAGTTACTGACAATTCAGAACTCATCGGACAAACTCTTCAAGAAGCTAACTTTAGAAGATCGTTTGGTAGTTTTGTTCTAGCAATTCGTAGAGAAGGTGAAGTTATCCGACGCAAGTTAGCACATTTTATTTTAAAGCCATTTGATACTTTATTAGTATATGGACCCAAGGATCGCATCAATGAACTTGCATCTAAAGAAGGGTTTATTGTCTTAGGTAAAGTAGATGCAAAACTTGATAGTCATCCCCTTTGGTGGTTAAGTATTGCTACAATTTTATGTGCTGTAGGTTTAGCTATTTTTAAGATCGTTCCTATTGCAGTTGGAGTTATTATTGGAGTGATTGCATTATTGCTAGCTAGAGTTATTACGCCTCAAGAGGCTTACTCATCTATTCATTGGCAGGTTATTATAGTTATTGCAGCTTTCCTACCAATGGGAGTTGCTATTCAACGTACAGGATTAGATGTTATAATAGGAAATGGAATAGGAAGTGTAGTCAATTTATTTCCAGAGCATCTTACTCCATATTTTCTTTTAGCTATTATTTATTTGATTACAATGATATTAACAGAGATTGCATCTAATGCCGCTACTGCAATTATTATGACTCCTATTACTTTAACATTAGCAGCAAGCTTTGGGTTTGATCCAAAGCCATTTATTTTTGCTGTATGTTATGCTGCTTCAGCATCTTTCATTACTCCAGTAGGCTACCAGACAAACTTGATGGTATATGGTCCTGGAGGATATAGGTATTCTGACTACATTAAGGTAGGACTTCCTTTGGGAATTATTTTATGGATTATTTCTGTAATGATTATTCCAATGATTTGGCCTTTTTAATGTTTAAAGATTTAGACAGCTGGGAATATGAAAATAAAGCTATATCAAAAACATTTGAGTTTTCATCATATTTATCTGGCGTAAACTTTCTTAGTAAGGTGGCTTCTTTAGCTGAGAAACTCAATCATCATCCAGACATGACATTAACCTGGTGTAAGGTACATATAGTACTCACAACGCATGATAGTGGCGATGTAACAGATAAAGATGCGGCATTAGCTAAATTATGTGATCAACATTTCAAGGGCTAGTATTGAGATATCTAGTATTAGTATCATTACTTTGGTCGTTTTCATTTGGAATTATTAAATATGGTCTATCCGGCGTAGATCCTTTTTTTATTAGTTATGCTAGAAATTTGATTGCACTGGTCTTTTTCAGTTCAATTTCTCTTTATCAGTTCAAGAAATTTCAATGGGATACTAAGTTATTGCTTATAGGAGCGATTCAATTTGGATTAATGTATATTTTTTATATCCAGTCTTATCAGTATCTACCAGCATATCTCATTGCGACTTTTACCATTACAACGCCTATTTTTATATCTATTGCTGATAGATACTTTTTTAAAAATCTTATCACTTTAAAAGATGCTTTAGCCATTTTTTTAGTAATATTAGGTTCTTACCTTATGCGATACAATGTTGCAAACCCGGTTGAATACTGGTATGGATTTATGCTGATTCAATGCGCTAATTTTGTATTTGCTTGGGGACAAGTATGGTTTAAAAAATGGAATAGCGAACATCGCAATACTGATATTATCAGTAATTTTTCTCAATTATTTCTTGGTGCTACGATCGTTACATCTGGAGTCTATTTATCAATATCAGATAATATTATTAAGTTAACAGATACCAATTTACTCGCTTTACTTTTTTTAGGATTATGTTCTACCGGGATTGGTTTTTTACTATGGAATATTGGTGCAACAAAAGTGAATTCATATAGGCTTGCTGTATCAAATAACTTGGTGATACCAATTGCCATTCTAAATTCAGTGTTAATTTTTGGAGAATCAATAAGTCTATTATTGTTCTTACCGGGAATAATTCTATTTTATATAGCCTATAGAATTACTTAGTTTTTTTTATCTTTTTTTGTGCATCTTTCTTACGGCATTTGCCATAAATATATCAAGTAGACCTTTAAATGCAATCACAATACGCCATTGCCATGGGAAAATGAACATTTTCTTCTTCTTATGTAATGCATTTACAATTTTCTTTGCAGCAATATCAGTTTTTATAATAAATGGAGTCCATTCTACTGGATCCGTCATTTCGCTTTCAACAAAGCCTGGACAAATAAGGGTTACATCAATAGTTTTTGGTAAAGTTTTTCTCCAACTTTCACTCAAAGCTCTTACGGCAAATTTAGAAGCAGCGTATGCTCCTCCACCAGCCCATGCTATATGACTAGCAACTGATCCTACTAAAGCAATATGCCCATCATCTTGTTTGAGCATTACTGGAATAAATGGAAGTATTGTATTTTGAACTCCAATAACATTAACCTTGATTACTTCATTAATTAATGTTGGATCTCCTTTATGAAGTGCATCAAGATCCCCAAGACCTGCATTTGCAATGACTAAATCAATTTTTGTAATTTTTGATAAGAAATCATCTATTGATTCTTTGGTAGAGTGCTGATCAGTAACATCAACAGAGTAGATTGTAACTTCAGCGCCCATTTCGCGACATTTAGTAGCAATGTCTTCTAATTTTTCTTTTCTTCTTGCGCATAATGCTAAGTGATTACCTTTTTTAGCATATTCATAAGAGACATACTCTCCAATTCCGCTACTTGCACCTGTTATGTAAATATTCATAGAGACGATTCTACAAATTTATCAGTCATAATTCCACCAAAACTAATTATATTCATTCATACATGGATAAAAGTAAAATAAATGGATTAGCTCAAGCAATTCTTGAAAATGAAGCGCGTCAACTAAATAATGTTGCAAAACAAATTGATAATGATATTGTAAAGGCTTCAGAGCTTATCATGAACAACAACGGTAAGTTGGTGATTTGTGGATTAGGAAAATCAGGATTAATTGGACAAAAGATTGTGGCAACTTTATGTAGTACAGGCACAAAAAGCGTATTTGTGCATGCAGCAGAAGCACTACATGGAGATTTAGGTATTTACAATCCAGGAGATCCAACGCTTCTTATATCAAAGAGTGGAAACACAGAAGAATTAGTACGATTAATTCCAATTTTACGTGAATTTCAATCACCATTAATTGCTTTAGTAGGTAATATGGATTCTTACATGGCAAAAAATGTAGATATTGTATTAAATGGAACAATTGAGAGTGAGGTTGATCCACTCGGTATTGTGCCTACAACAAGCGCATTAGCTGCTTTAGCTATTGGAGATGCTCTAGCATCTGTCCTGATGGTTAGAAGAGGATTTAACGAAAAAGATTTTGCGCGATATCATCCTGGCGGAGAACTAGGGAAGCAATTAGGCTTAACTGTAAATCATTTAATTCATTCTTTAGATGATGTTGCTGTTATCGAAGAAGATGCTTCTTTAGGTAGTATTGCATCTGCAATGACTGAAAAGCCTTTAGGCGCAGCATTGATTATAGATAATAAAAAATTAAAAGGTATTGTTACCGAGGGAGACTTAAGAAAAGCGATTGCATCTAATAAGTCTTTATCAGATTCGATGGGAGAATTAATTAATAAAGAACCTATATCTGTGTCTCACGCACTATCAATTCAGGATGCAATGAAATTAATGGAAGATCGTGGTTCGCAAATTTCTGTATTACCCGTTGTAAGTGAATCTAATGAATGTTTAGGCTTAATTAGATTACATGACTTGTATCAAACTAAATTAGTCTGATCATACAATAGACACTTCATTTATTATGATTTCCCTCTATTAACTATTTAACAAGTAACATTTTCATGGTCTTATTAAAATCTTTTGTACGAAGTTGATAGAAGTATACACCACTACTTAATGTATCGCCATCATCATTCTTACCATCCCATTCTACGGTATGAGTTCCTATACTATTTTCGCCTCGATCAATTGTTTTTACTAATTGTCCTAGCGTATTATAGATATAGATCTTAACAGAAGTTACTTCTGCTACATCATACTGGAATGTTGTCTGGCTATTGAATGGATTTGGATAGTTTTGGTAGAGTTTAAATTCATCTGGATTACCAAGTTCCATTACACCATTACCAGCTGCTCCATCTTTAGAGAATAATTGATAACTCACTTCAATTTCAGATCTAGGTGTATCTCCATCAATATAGATAAATAATTCTTTTTCATCTTCAGATAGTCTACCAAATTCAAACTCATAGGTTTCTCCAAGACTATCATTATTTTCTAATATAATCATACTCTGATTATTTTTTGCTACAGAGAATTGATATACATTACCTTCATTTATAATTTCAAATCGTCCAGCAGTAATATTGTCTGGAAGAGTAATCTTAATTTGATTACCAAATAATTCTGCAGGAAAGTCAATTGGATTTAACTTTTGCTGCTGTTCAGATTCTGAAGTTTTACCTTGAGCTTTAGTCCACTGCCAGTTTCTAGTGAAGACACTCACATCATTAATGTCAGCTGAACCATCTAAGCTTGGAGTTAAATAAGGACTTGTTCCAGTAGCTGGACCTAAGTCAACACTCGGCCATGCATTTACAAAAGAGTTCAAGTCTTCAACATCTACATCCCA
>JABHGE010000002.1:0-3149 GCA_018672235.1 Fidelibacterota bacterium
AGAAGAAGCCCCCTCTTTTTTAAAGAAAGTTAATTGTATGAATAAATCGTTAAAAAATTAGTCAAAAATATTATCAAATTTATCTATTCCATTGTTAAATGGTTTGCATTTTATTAAACTCATTTCGTTGTAAATTATAAAAAAACTATAGGCTCTATGAATTTTAAAAATATTTTATCAAAAACAAACGTACCTGCCGATTGGATTGGTATTAGATATGTCGAAGAAATACAAAATGTCCTATCAACAAAAAAATTATCCCTAGATAGCGTTCAAAGAAATATCACTAAAGGCGTAATGATTGATGTGCTTGTAGACGGACAATTTTCATATTACGCAACTCCATTCCTTGACGAATCTCATATATTGGAATGCATAAAGATTGCATATAATAACGCAAAACTAGCTTCAAAGTACTCTGTATTTAAATTTGATGAATCTATAGTGCGACAAGGTTTTACCGGAGAGTATAATACTAAGCTAGAAACTCCTTTAAGCGACTTATCTGTTACCGATATTCAAGATATCGCATTATTAGGATCTAAAACTTTAATGAATCACGATAAAATTGTTCATGCAGCTACAACAATTGAGCTAGTAGAAAGAACAACAGATATTGTGAGTACATCAGGTGCAGATATCCATCAAAAAATGGACATTGTATTAGTTGAATTATCTTCAACTGCCCAAAATAAATACGACTCTCAAACTAGAAGTAATCATGGGATGAGAGGGCACTGTTTCCAAGCAGGCGCAGAATTCTTAAAAGATTATAATATAGAAGATGAAGCTAATCAAATTTCAATCCAAGCATTAGAGTTATTAAATGCTGAACAATGTCCTACAGAAATGATGGATTTAGTACTAGCTCCAGATCAGATGATGTTACAAATCCATGAAAGTGTTGGGCATCCACTTGAACTTGATAGAATCTTAGGAGATGAAAGAAATTTTGCAGGTTCAAGTTTTGTTAGCCTCGATGATTTTGGTTCTTTGCAATATGGTTCAGAGCTGATGAATATTGTTTTTGATCCGACCATTCATAATCAATTGGCTACTTATAGATTTGATGACGGAGGAATGCCTGCAGAAAAAGAGCATTTAATTAAAGATGGCGTTTTGGTCAGAGGGCTTGGAGGAATTGAAAGTCAAATTCGATCAGGCGTAAACGGTGTTTCAAATTTAAGAGCATCTTCATGGAATAGAATTCCGATAGATCGAATGGCTAACATTAACCTCGAGATAGGGCAGTCAACAAGAGATGAAATCATTGGTAGTGTCGAAAGAGGTGTATATATGGAGAGTAATCGTTCGTGGTCGATTGACGATTATAGAAACAAGTTTCAATTTGGTTGCGAATATGGACGTCTTATCGAAGACGGTGTATTAACTAGAGTGGTTAAAAATCCAAATTATAGAGGTATTACTAATCCATTTTGGAGAAGTCTATCTATGGTCGGTGATTTAGACACATTTGAAATTTTTGGTACACCTAATTGCGGTAAAGGAGAGCCAAATCAAGTAGAAAGAGTTGGACATGCGTCTCCTTTATGTAAGTTTGATAAAACGCAAGTTTTTGGAGGAGTATAAATGAAAAATGAGATATATAATTCAATATGTTCTCAGGTTTACACTACCTTAAAAGAAGGCGAAAGCTTAACAATCTATATGGAAGGTGAAAATTCCCAATATTTTAGATTCAACGATTCAAAGATCCGTCAAACTGGGATTATCGAAGACTATAAAGTAACACTTTCGCTGTATCATGGAAAAAAATCACTTCAAACAACAACAACAATTTCTTCTGATATAAATTATTCTATCGAAAATCTAACATCAGAAATTAATTCATTACGAGATCCATTTTCGTTGATACCTGACAATAATTTTACAATATTCCCTACAAAATTTGATTCATTAGAAATACATCGAAAAGGGAAACTTCCTAATAGGGAAGAAATATTAGATAGTTTAATGGATGTTATCGATAAAGATAACTTAACTGGAGTATGGACTTCAGGTAAAATTTTTAGAGCCTCATCTACTTCTGAAGGCGTAAGTCACTGGTTTGAGAAAGATTCATTTATTTTTGATTTCTCTCTTATCGATGCAAAAGAAAATATGGTAAAAATCTTATATCCCGGCTCAGATTGGAATAAAGATAAATTTACTGCAGTATTTAATGATGCATCTGATAAGCTTAAGCTAATGGATAAGCCAAAGATAGAGTTAAAGCCTGGTAAATATAGGGTTTGGTTTGAGCCTCATGCTGTGGCAGACTTTGTTGATATGTTAAATTGGAATGGAGTAAGTGAATCTTCACTAAGAAATGGATCAAGCTCTCTATTGAAAATGAGAAATGATAATGTGAAACTATCAGATATGTTTTCTCTTGATGAATCATTTGATAGAAAATCTACATCTCCTTTTAATTCTCGCGCTGAGGTGTCAGGTAATGTTAGTATTATTAAGAACGGAGAATTGGAAAATACATTAATTAATTCTAAAACTGCGCTTGAATATGGGTTGGATTCAAATTATGCTGAAGATACAAATTCATGGGGCATGGGAGAGTATTTAAGAGCTCCATTTATGCATGGAGGGGATATTAAGCTTGATGAGAGGCTTGAAAAGTTAGGAACGGGCATATTTATTTCAAATATTCACTATCTCAATTGGAGCGATAATCTCGGAGGTCGAATTACAGGCTTAACTAGATATGCCTGCTATTGGGTTGAAGATGGAAAAATGATAGCTCCAATTAAAACAATGCGATTTGACGATTCTTTCTATAATTTTTTTGGTAGCAATTTAGAGGGTGTTGGTGAAGAGGTGGTGTCTAGACCTGTAATTGAGACTTATGATGGGAGAAATCCAGGAGAAACTACCTGTCCAGGAATATTAGTTAATGATTTTGAATTAACTCTCTAAATATTTATATTGGCACGTTCAACTTTTTAAAAAAGTTTGGCGTCGTACCCAAGTGGTCTAAGGGATCGGTTTGCAAAACCGCTATTCGTCGGTTCGAATCCGACCGACGCCTCTTAAAAACTTTGTTGCCCGGGTGGTGAAATTGGTAGACACAAGGGACTTAAAATCCCTCGGAGATTAAACTCCGTGCCGGTTCGAGTCCGGCCCCGGGCACCACT
>JABHGE010000017.1:0-2000 GCA_018672235.1 Fidelibacterota bacterium
CACATAGATTGGAATTTTTTGCTTTTATTGTATTGGTTAGTTTTTCTTTAAAAGAATTCATCGTGGAAATTTAACCTAATTAACATTATCAAACAAATGCCTTCATACTAGATTGAAAAATTTTTAATATTCATCACAATGAACAAATCTGAAAACTCCTCCAAAACAAAAATTATTGCGTCTACTAATGTTTTTCAAATTGAAAAAATTGAAAAAGTTGGTAGAGAAGACTATCCTCAACTCATAGAAATATCCTTACATCTCGCCAAAGAATATGGAAGACAAGCTGTCTTAACAAAAGATACAATTCAAAAATACTTTAACACCGAAAAGTCTTTACCGTTTATCGCTAGATATCAGGATGAAATTATTGGCTATATCATTGGAATTCCATTAGAAGAGTTACGTCAAGAATCATGGGCTGTAAACGATGAAAATTTTGGTAAATATAATACTCTCTATACTTACGCTTTTGTAATTATGGAAAAATACAAATCTAATGGATATGCGAGAATGCTAAAACGAGTATATCTTAGTTGGGCTCAAAAAAGATCTAATATCAAATATGTTACTGGTCATGTAGTCACTGGAACATCAAACACAGCTGATCAAAATATGACAATCATCAGTCGTATAGATAATTGGCAAGGTACTAAAAAATCTTTTGAATACTATAGACGGTCATTTGATATTAAAGATAATATCGAGTCCATTAATAGCCCTCCTTTAGAAATTACTATCTAGTAAAAAACTTTCAAATGTAACCTTGACTTCCCATATTTATAATGTTAAGTTTGCGTTACATTTTAATAAAAAAGGAGATTAAAAATGAGTGAAGCAAGAGAATTTATGCTAGCTGTAATGGGAATAGGCTCTGGGTTTATTATTCCATTAGGAGTATTTTTTTGGTTATACAAAGATGCGAAAAATAAAAGAGCAGCCATTGTTGAAATTGCAAAGACTGCCAACGATCCATCTAGAGTACAAGAGTTTTTAGATAAGCTTGAAAGCGGAGATATGTTTAATGGCAAAAAAAGTGAGCCTATCGACTATAAAAGAAATGGAGTGATAACTTTATTTGTAGGTGTTGGGCTCTATCTTTTCGGTGTTGCATTTGTATTTGTATTAAAAGGTGTAGGACTATTAGTTGGTTCAATTGGAGTTGGACTAATTATTGCTGGATATTTTTTTCCAGATGATAGCGTTGGAATTACAAAAGCTGTTGAAGATTTTGAGAAAGAATAATAGTGGGGAAACATCATAAGAACCTTTTAAATAATCTTCAAGAACTCAGGAAGTCAGCTGGATTAACCCAACAAGAACTTTCTGAAAGTGCTGAAGTTTCAAGGAAAAGTATTAATGCAATTGAAAATGGAATTTATGTTCCCTCAACAGTTCTGGCGTTGAAAATTGCAAAAACTCTGAAATGCTCTATTGAGGATTTATTTCAATTACCTTAAATCTACTAATCAGATTGTGGTAAATAGCTTATTAAAACTAATGCAGCTGATGAAATAGCTAAAGCTGGAATTACCGCTTCATCAAGACTCCACTGATTTCCAAAATAGACTGTTGCAACTATTCCTGATACAATTGAACATATAGCGCCATACTTCGTTGCTTTGTCCCAAAAGAATGCTGCTAATAATGTAGGAGTGATTGCTGTACCATAAATAGTAAATGCATAAAGCGCTTTTTCAAAAATAGTTGTATCTGCAGCAAACATTCTTGAGACCCAGTATGAGAAAAATCCTAATAATAATACTAGTATTCTGCTAAGCGTTACAATTGTCTTATCAGAATATTGCTTATTAGAATATCTTAAATAAATATCATTGATTAGAATTGTTGTCGGAACAAGTAAAAATGAATCTGCTGTAGAAATAATAATACCTATGATAGTGGCTAGCATTACAGCCCCAACGAATGGTGGTAAGAAATTATAAGCTGCATAAATTAATACATGTGATTCCTTTGCGATATCAGTAATCATACTTGAA
>JABHGE010000018.1:0-5000 GCA_018672235.1 Fidelibacterota bacterium
CTAAATACATTATTCATTCCACTATTGGAACCTTGCATTCTCCTAATCATAAATATCCAAAATGCGATTAGTAGTAACCATGGAGCAAAACCAATTAAGGTTCTTGTCCAATCTATCTTATCTCCTTCAAAATTATATTCAATACTTTTTTCATCCCAAATTTTAATCTGATCTGTATAATCTGATGGTAGGTAGACAACAAAAAAGGTTCTCTCTGTAAATTCTGCTCCATTCTTATTGATTAATGTTGCAGGAACTAATAATTCTCCATGAAATGAATTATCATTTTCAATAGATGCTTCTTTTATTTTGTTGTCTGATAGAAGCTCTTTATACGTATTATAAGAGATTTCTACTTCGTTTGCTGATTCATTTGGTAACAACGACAAGGACATCACTACAAAAAACAATACTGCAAGCCATATAAAAGAACTTGAATTTTTTGCTTTAGATTTTCGCTTTAATTGTTTTTTGTTTTTTTTTATTGGTTTTTTCATTTGGAAAAGAATTTAATAAAAATGGTTATTAAAAAAACTATTTCTTAAAGAAATTTAGTTTTGCAATCAACTTGCTGTTTTTGGTTAGTTTGTAATTATTACTAATTTGTTTTCCTGCAACCCATACAATCTCTTTTTCATTACAAATTGCAATGGTTTTGATTTTTTCAAAAGCAGATACTTTTTGGTCAGTTAAATATTGACTTACTTTTTTTGTTCCAGATAAACCTAATGGACTGAATATATCGTTATTGCTAATATTTCTAACAATTAATTTATTATTAAAGTGCTCTGCATCAACATATTCAAAGGTTGGATCTTTTAAAAAATTACCTGGCTTTTTATCATAGTCCCAAGAAAATGAGAATTCATCATTTTCTATCATCTCCCCTGCTTTTACCTCACGATAGATAGGCATTATATCTAATTTCTTGGTTAATAAAATATAATCTCTATCCATTAAAATTTTGGTGCTATTAATTATCTTCTCACTACCAATAATTTCTTTATCTAGAAATGCGCTTAGTTCTGCTAATAAATTTTTAGAAAAATAAAATTCATTTTCTTCTGATAATATTTTTTTTATGATACTAATTCTCAAGAGAAATGGTAGTGCCAAAAAATTCTCTTTATTTATATAATAAATATCTTGAGAAAATGACATATGTTTAGATTTAACAAACTCATTGGTTGTAAACTTTAATAAATCTTCCACATCGCTGGTCTTATTTTGAAAATCTTCGAATGGCTTGTAGAGATTAGGTTTAATCTTCTCTAATAATGGAACTACCTTCTTTCTAAGGAAATTTCGGGTTAATCCAGTATCTTCATTTGTTGGATCTGAAATATGCATCACTTTATTCTTTTTAGCATATACAAAAATTTCATCTTTTGTAATATTAAGCATTGGTCTAAAAATATTACTATTTAATGATTGAATACCCCTCATAGAATTAAAGCTAGAAGAGTTTAAAATTTTCATTAAAATAGTCTCAATTTGATCAGAAGCATGATGAGCGGTAACAACATAGTCTGCATTAATTTTTTTACAAACTTTTTTAAGTTCAAAATATCTTTTTTTTCGAAATTGAGCTTCTATATTATTTTTTATATGAGATGAATTGATTGAAGATTCGATATAGGGAATACTATTGTCAGCACAATAATTTGACACTAACTTTCCCATTTTTTTGCTATGAGAATGATAATGATGATTCACATAGCACACAGAAATGTCAGCTAGCTTAGAATTTTTGTTAAAAAAATCTAACATTACCATCGAGTCTATACCGCCAGATACTGCTAATAGAAAATGTTGTTTTTTTTGACTTTGTAGGCTTTGAATATTTTGAATAATTTTATTTTTCATATCTCATCAAATAAGGATTGGTTTTCAACTCTTCGTAAAGAGTGGTTTCTTGTCCATGCCCTGTTAATAAAGCATAATCACTTGTAAAAGAATTTACAAAAAATTTCAATGATGTTGCCATATCTCTTGGACTACTTAAAGGAAGATCTGTTCTTCCAATAGATCCTTTGAATATCAAATCTCCACAAAATATTAGATTATCGATAATAAAACTTATACATCCAGGTGAATGTCCCGGATTAAATATAACAGAAAAAGAGAAATCTCCCACTATTAACTCCTTGTCAGCTGAATTAATCCAATGAGAAACTGTAGGCTTTCTTGCTTCGACTCCCCAATATCCTGCTGCCCTATCAAAATTATCTACTACCAATTTGTCTTTATCACAAACATAAAGAGGAAGATTGTATTTGTCTATAAGATCTGCAGCCCCGGCAAGATGATCAAAATGTCCATGAGTTGCCAATATAGCTATGGGAGATAAATTCTTTGACTGGATAAACGAATCAATTAACTCAGAACCAAATCCTGGGTCTATAATTATACAATCATTTTTTTCATTAAAGATGACATATGTATTTTCTTCAAGAAGCTTGGTAACAATTCTTTGATATTGTGTCATTAAATTCTTTGAAAGAAAAATGGATCCAAAGAGCTAATTTTATCTTGATAAGAATGTGGATTTAAAAATTTAACCGTTGCAGCAATGCTCGATAAAATAGAGTTTCCATCTTGAGGCGTAAAACAAAATCCAGCTATTTCATGCCCGTCTTTAACATTGATAGAATCTTCAACAACTACAGTTTGATTTAGAATTCTTCCATATTGTCCTTGATCTCTCCCAAAAGAGAAAACAACATTGGATGATTTATGTTCAGTAATTGCAATTCTATCGTTATGATTTAGTAGCTCTAATACTTTTTCTTTAGAGGTAGTCTCTTTAACCTTAATATTAAACCAAACCGTATGCATATATTGTGTATTAATTTTTAAAGCTGAAGAAAAAAGATTTAAATCAAGATTCATTGTTTTAAACAGTGCAACAGCATCTTCAGCATGATGCGTTCCATAATCTTGGTGTTTATGTTCATTTACTGTTGGAGCAGGTACATAGCTTCCTGTCTGACTAATATCATTACTTCTACGTATACATACAAATTTTCCATCTAGAACATTGTCCGGTGCGATACTTAGTCCTAAGGTATTAATTAGACATGCAATATTATGAGTGTTACATGATACAACTTGTAAAAATTGATCATCAGAATTAATAACATGATCATTAATCCCTCGTGCATATTTCTTACCAAATCCATTTTCGCTACCTTGGGCTAAAAACCCTTTTACCTTATCAGTATATTTATTGTAGTACTTCTCTTTATTCAAAAGACCAGCACCTCCTGGAGTACAATCAATTACAACGGAACTTCTAGCGATAGCCTCTTCTAATGTAAATTCTGGTTCAAGGCCAATAGCTTTAAAATCATCTATCCTATCTTCAAGGACAGACAGTCTTGCACCTTTTTTCATTAAATTATCAATTTTTGGCTTGTCTTTAGTGGTTGCTGAATGCTTATGAAAGGTAACTTCGTCAATACCTAAATTACTTTTTTGTTCACAAAGAATTCCAATTAATGGTTCGCCGATTGTTCCGGTACCAACGACATGTACAATTTTTCTTTCCATCTTATTCAACTTCCTATAGAATAATTAAAATTAACGTAAAAAAATATAGCAAATAATGTTATTAAAAAATGTTTATTTATAATTTTTTGATTTTGTTAATGTTTATTAAAAACCAAACTAATAATACCAGAAGTACAGTAAGGAGTGCTGCTAAAAAATATTCTAAATAATTATACATAATTTTTCTCTTTATCTTGTAAATATAGAACCTTGATTTTCAAAAATAACATCGTCAACATAAGATTGGTAAAAGCAAATAAAGAAAATAAAAATGGGGTCAATATTCCTGAAGGTTGTTTTGACATTTCTACTTGAGGATGAGATTGAATTTCAGCTGCCCAAAAAGTTACTGATGCAAATATAATTGGAATATCCAAGAATGCGATAATTCCAATCATCGCTGAAATTAATGCTACTCTTTGTCTATAAATTCCAACATTTCTTAAAATGAAATAGCCTGCATAAATAACAAATAGAACCAATGTAGTAATTAACCTTGGCTCCCAAATCCATGGCTTTCCCCATATGGGAGTAGCCCAAATAGGTCCTGTCAATAATACAAGCCCTGTAAATATTGTACCAACTTCTGCTGCTGCATGTCCGAATCTATCATATTTAAGATTTCTAGAAATAAGATAGGCAATGCCTGAAATCATTACAAAAAAATAAGCTATAAAACCTGACCAGGCTATAGGCACATGAAGATAAAATATTTTTTGTGCCCATTCTTGATCGGGTACCATTGGAGTAAAGAATATAATTGATATCAAATTAGATATCATCACAATCATTACTAGTATAAATAAAGATAAATTCATTAGTACTTTATTAGCCTTTCAAAAAAATTAATTCCTAAAATAACTGCCATCAGTGCAAAAGTTGACAATAATAACAGTGATTCTCCATAGAAAGATATCTCTTTACCTAAGCATAAAGCAATAAATATGTTTGAAGACTGAATTAGAAGTGGAACAATTATAGGAAATAAAATGAGTGGAAATAAAAAACTTCTTGTGCTGTTAAGAGAAGTCATTAAATAGATAATTATGCCTAAGCCAATTAATCCCACATTAGATAAAAGGCAAAGCATTAAAATTTTGAAAATCAAATCAATTTCTATTGCAGTAGATATCAAGCTGTATATCATAAAAATAAATAGCTGAACCCCAAGCAAAATTAAGGAAAATGTTACTAATTTTGCTAAAAATATTAAATAATTTTCTGTCGGAGACGTATAGATTAGATCGTATATACCCATTTCTTTTTCACGCACAAAAGAGTTTTCAATGAGCTTAATAGATACTAACGCAATAATAATCCAAAAAAATCCAGATAAGATAATAATTTCATTTAATTCTGATGGTGGAAATGAAAAAACTGAGAGCATTAAACATGATAAAGAAAAAAATGTCATATAGAAGAGATTGTTTGATGACTTCATCTCTAGA
>JABHGE010000019.1:0-10900 GCA_018672235.1 Fidelibacterota bacterium
GATGGTAAAACATAAAAAAATATTGAAATAAAATGACTAAAACTTCCCGTGATAACAAAGAGGTGCCAGATAAAATGATTGTACTCTATACGATCATCCATCAAGTAAAAAAATACACCTACCAAATAAGATAGGCATCCTGCTATGAGCCATACTAGTCCTTCGTATGGTAATGATTTGAATAGATCTTGGGTATAAAAAACACAGATTCCTCCCATTCCTATATACAGCAATGTTGAGATTATATTATATTTTCCTACAGTAAATCCCTTCCATAGAATACCAAATAATGCAACACTCCAAACCACCCCAAATAAAATCCATCCTTTTTTGTCTCCCAACCCTACAAGAGCATAAGGAGTATATGAACCAGCAATCATCGTATAGATAGCAAACATATCAAGCATTCTATATGTATTGCGCTTAACAGGGTCTTTGGCATTATGATACATAGCCGAACTAAGAAACATTAACATCCATGCAATCCCAAAGGTAACAAGACTAAAGATATAGATAGGAGTACCGTCATTAATGCCTTTAAGTACAAGTAGAACAAAACATACGCTACTGCATAAAAAAGCATACCAATGACTCAACACATTAAGTCGTTCTTCTTTTTCAGGATAAAAATGAGTGTTAATAGTATTTTTATTATTCATTGTATTAATTGCTAAGATTAGAATATAAACTTACGAAATAATTATTATTTTTTTTTAAAAAATCTTTGTTTTTCAAGTTCTTTAATGTCTCTTTTAGATCGTTTTATTCCACGTATGTGTGGCATAACTACTCCACGAGTATTTCCACAGTTTTCACCAAGAGGCTTTTCCTTAATCCAAGAGTCATATTGATAATTAGCAAACCACTGTTTGAAAGAATTTTTAAATGTATTAATAACAAGAGGATGTAATGAGTCTATATCATATTCATCTCCTTTTTCTGTTATAATATTAACTCCTACAAAAAGTGCTATCAGTTTACGAATAGATGCATATCGTCTATAAATTTGGATCTCAAAATGTTTGAAGTGCTTATTCTTAACCTTTCCAAAACGCTTGTTTAACCAGTTTCCTCTGTATTTATTAAAATCAAGAGACTGTATTAATAAGACATGATTAGGGTTATCCTTAATATTGTAAGATGGATGATTCCATAAATACTCCATAAAGATATTAACTTGACGTTGTGTAAATTCTTTTTTTGATGCAATAGGCTTAAGCGAATGTCGCTTTAAATACATTTCTGCAATCAATTTCATGTCTTTTAGATTATGCTCTTTAGCAAATTCATCGCTATCCACTGCAAACCATGGAGCATCATTTAAATGATCTACTCCTCTTGCATCAATAATAGGATTATAATATTCGTATCCATCTAATTCTGCAATATTAATACCATAATTATGAATACTGCGCTCAATCCATAGAATGCTTCCAAGATAATATTCTGTTCTTTGACTTTTATCTTTAATGGTCAGAAAAAAAGAGTACGTGGCATGCCACTCATGTAATAGATCTTTTACCGCATTAAGTTTTGAGTTATTTGTCATTAACTGCTTCCAATATTCTCCATCCTTTTAGATTATAAACAGGTGCCCATTTAGAATGTTGATAATTTCTTTCCATATAGGTCATTATTTTAAAACTATTTTTCAAGACACTATAGGAAATAATTTTATACTAATCTTTAGACTTGAGATTCAATCTTAGGATGTATATAATAGTAGATATTACTGAAATCAATATGGTGAGAAGGTTTTTTGAATATATAATTACTTAAAAACATATATTTTTTTCATTAATCAAATAAACAAACATATAAAAGGAAATACAATGAAGAAACTACTACTAGTAGCCTTGTTTACAACTATGGTCTTCTCGCAATACACTGATGGGAATACTGTTGTAACATGGTCAAAATACAAATGGGAGCCAATTGGTGAGAATCCAGATCTTTCTTGGATGGATAGAAGCACAGATGTTGCAGCATATCATTCAGCAAGAAATAAAGTGTCAAGACAGCTAATGAGTTCAATGGTCTTAACTCACTTTTGGACAGGAGAATCAGCTGATGTTGCAATTTTAGGTGAATTTAGAAACTTAGGAGATGCAACTGACTATGCCGGATTTAATAATATTGATGATATGGCATGGAGAGATTCAGATGAAAGAGCAACAGCAGTTTCAAATTACAATAGACATTTTCAATCTTATCATGAGGATGTGCATATTTTAGAACACTGGAAAGTCTTGGAGAAAAAGAATACTGCGGCATTAACTGGTGAAGAAACTATCAACAACGGAAATGTAGTTTCAGTAAGTATTAGATACTGGAAACCTATGAATCAAGTTGAAGATGGTTCTGGCGCAGATCGTTTAAACATGATGAAGAAATATGCTAATGAAGTTGTTAAGAATAATCCTAAAATTCTTAGTCAAAAAGTCTTAACACATTTATGGTCAGGATCTATTGAAGCGGGTGCATTACCTGTATTCTATATTACTGAATATGCGTCTTTAGAAGACATGGCTGCTGCTGGAAATGCAGCATTAGAAGATGCAGCGTTTGGTCCAGAAAATAGAGGAGACTATTGGAAATACTTCCATAATATATGGGACAATCATACTGATTTAGGTATTTTCAAAACTTTCGCAGCAGCGAATAAATAATCTTTACATAAAAAGGGCTAGTATATTGCTAGCCCTTTCTTTTAATTTTCAAGGTGAATCATAAGCCTTATAACAATCTAAATAATTCAAAAAAAGAACAAATGATCACGATGTTTGATCGTATTGCTAGCACATATGATCGATTAAATGGACTTATTACGTTTGGAATGGATAAGACTTGGCGTAGAAGCGTAGCAACCATGATTCTTGCTAAAAATCCTACAAGCATATTAGATGTAGCTACAGGCACTGGAGCTCTAGCAATTGATTTAGCAACACAATCTTCAATAGAAGTAATTGGAATAGATATTTCACAAGAAATGCTTACTATCGGTAAGGACAAAATACATTCCTTAGGATTGGATGAAACAATTAGAATGCAATTAGATGATGCTGAATCATTATCATTTAAGAACAATCAATTTGATGCAGTAACAATAGGATTCGGAGTGCGTAATTTTGAAGATTTAAATCAAGGGTTACGCGAAGTAAATAGAGTCTTAAAACCTGGAGGACAATTGGTTATACTTGAAACATCCGTCCCAACATATTTTCCATTCAAACAAGGATACTACTTGTATACAAAATGGATTATTCCCTTATTTGGTAAGTTGTTTGCGAGGAATAAAGTTGCCTATGAATATCTGTCTACATCTGCTAAGATTTTTCCTCACGGAGAAAGATTTAATGAAATTCTAAGAAAAAATGGATTTAAGAATACTGTTAGTTATCCAAAAATGTTTGGTATTGTAACTATTTACTCAGCATTTAAATAACTAAAAATGTACCATCAATGTAAGGAAGGTATCCTTACCATTACCGCCAAATTCAACTAGATAATTTCTCTTCAATACGCGGACAACTGGCAATATTTTTTCATAATTTTTATTATCTATCTGATGGTTAGAATATTGACCTATTAACCAGATTGAAGTATCATTATATCCTTTTATTTTTGGTGTAAATGCAAGGCGAAAATTATGCATAATTGATTCATCGTATGAGCAGTATTGCAACATATGCATTACCATAAATCGTCTATTTTCCCAATCAGCATGTAGCCCCAAATTATACATAGATTCTTCAGAATCTAGATTAAAACCAATACTAGATAATCCGTAGATATTCGCTTGGTAAGAACGACTATTCCATCGTTTTATTAATAAGTTATTATTTGATGCAATAAAAGATTGCTCATTATACTTATGATTAAATATTCGAATACCAGAATACCAATTTCTGGTTAATGTTTTACCAAATCTTATATCAGTAACATCGGGAGAATCAATTAACCAAATCACCTTCCCACCTTTAAATATAATAGGATGTGCGCTCAGCATAGATACAAATAAGAAAGAGCAAAGAATCAGTTTTTTTATATTCAAAAAAATCTAACCGACTAGCTTAGGAGCAGCCTTTTTCTTGATAGATTTTCCATCAAAATTGGTATAGATAGAAACCGTGTCATATCCAGCATCTTTAACAATCTTTATTGCCTCGAGTTCATCAATTGTTTTTGATAAATCTATAGGGATATAAATCATTTGTGTATCGAGATCTACTTCAATGCCATCTGCTTTAAATTTCTTATTATTTAAAAATGAAAGCTCAGATAATCCTTCTTGGATACCAAATGCACACATAGAACATACCATTCCTTTTACTTCTAATACCATTTCATCTTTCTCGACATTCAAATCTAAGTCTTGACTATAGATAGCTGATGAAAATAGTATTACTAATATCAATAAATATTGTCTCATATTGATAAATATATATCAAAAAAAACATAAAGTCAGTACATTAAAGTATATTAATGAAATACTCTATCCAAAAAACACTTCTACTATGCCTAGGCATATTATTTTCTTGTTCTCAGACGCAAGAAGGAGGTTCAGATCAAGTATATGGTGCGCAAGAAGGAGGTTCAGATCAAGTATATGGTGAGCCAGGAACGCCTCTTATTTTAATTTCTATCGATGGTTTTCGATGGGATTACTTTGAAAAAGTAGCTACTCCTAATTTTGATAAAATAATCAAAGAAGGAGTTAAAGCTGAAGGGTTAAAAACGTCATATCCTTCTAAGACATTTCCAAATCATATCAGCATTGTTACAGGATCTTATCCATCAAATCATGGTATTATTTCAAATTATTTCTATGATCCCGATACAACCAAGTTTGGCAAAAGACCTTTTTATATAGGAGCAGGAAGTACAGCCGCTCAAGATGGTAGATGGATTGATAGAGAACCAATTTGGGTTACCGTTGAAAAACAAGCCAAAAAAGCTATGATTATGTTCTGGCCAATGTCTGATGCTGAAATTACTGGAGTACGTCCATCAGAATATTATGTATATAGCGAAAGCCCAACTAATAAAGATCGTATGGATCAACTTCTATCCTGGCTTGATTATAGCGGAACTAACAGACCAACCTTTCTAGCATCCTACTTTAGCTCTGTTGATCATAACGGACATGAATATGGACCAGATGCGCAACAAACAATTGATGCTATTGCAGAAGCTGATAAAGCAATTGGTCATTTAATTGATGGATTAGAGGCAAGAAATATTATCAATGAGGTCAATATAATGATTGTTTCAGATCATGGAATGACTGATACGCCTGATTCCAAAATTATTAATATTACGGACTATATCAATTTAGAAGATGTTATAACTGTTGGTGGAGGTCCATTTATGGAAATTCGTCCAAATGAAGGTAAACTAGAATCAATTTATCAATCTCTACAGAACATTGAACATACTCAGCTCTTCAAAAAAGAAGATATTCCTGCAAAATTTAATTACAGCAATAACGATCGTATTGAACCCATACTGCTCCTTGCTGACGAGCATTGGAGTATCATAACTCCAGGAAGAACTCCTCCCCTTGGATCACATGGATATGATCCCGACTATGATTCAATGAATGCTATCTTTATTGGTCGAGGTCCTGGATTTAATTCTGGGTACCTTGGTCCAGAAGTTCACAATATTCATTTATATGAAATGATGTGTTATTTAATGGGTGTTACTCCTTCTATGAACGATGGAGATATCAATAACACTACTCCATTTCTAAAATAGACTATAGCAAAACTTACCATTGACCTTTATCTAGAATGCTAATGAAATTAGCAGTACGGTAAATATTATTATCCAAGCAGATACAAGAAATATGATAATCTTAATTGATAGTTCTTCTTTATTCATTGGATAAAATTTGTTAAAATATTGTACGTAATTTAATAAACAACTATGGGGTTATAATGAAAAAACTACTCTTAATGGTCATATTTACAACAATGGCCTTCTCTCAGTATAATGCTGATGGAGAAAAAAATACAGTTCTCACTTGGTCTCTTTATAAATGGACACCAATGTCAGAAGTTGAAGATGGATCTAACGCAGATCGTGCAGCAGCTGTTGCAGAATACAATAAAAAACGAAATCAAGCTTCTAAGCTTTTAAAAAGCTCAATGTTTCTTACTCATTATTGGACTGGTGCCGTTGAAGATGTGCATCGTCTAAATGAATTTAAAGATATGAATGAAGCAACAATATATTCAGGTGGTGGTGAAAATCTAAATCCTAAAGCTTGGGCTGATGCAGATAAACGCAAAGCTGCAGTTACAGCTAATGGTAAATATTTTGATTCTTACCATGAAGACTTGCATATATTTGAAAATCATGTTGCACTTGAAAAGAAACGTACAGGAGGATATGGAGACTGGACTTATGTTGCTGTAACAGTTTCGTATCTAAAGCCTCTAGGGGCAGTTGAAGGCGGATCTAGAGAAGAACGCTATAAACTAATGAAGAAATTTCAGAAAGAAGTAATTGGAAAAAATCCAAAAATTCTTAGCCAAAGAGTATTAACACATTTGTGGTCTGGAAAGATTGAAAATGGACTATGGCCAGTAGTAACTGTTTCTGAATATAATTCAATGGAAGATGTTGATAATGCAGGGGATGACAATCCAGCACTATGGCAAAAAGCTTTTTCAGAAGCAGAAGGTGCAGCCTACGTAAAATACTGGGATAATGATCGCCATGAAGACTTAGGTCTTTTTATGAACTTTACTCCAGCAAATAAATAAACGACAGTAAAGAGTGTACATATTAAAGGGCTGATACTTTATCAGCCCTTTTTTTTGTAACTTCTAAGAAATAAAGGAGAAAACAATGCATATATTAATTATCAATTTTAGTCTTGATGGTATTTCCCATGAAGAATACTGCAAAGTTGCAGATGAGCTTGCACCTGTTTTTGCAAAAGTTTCGGGTTTAAAATCAAAAACCTGGTTATCTGATCAAGAAAACAATGTTTATGGTGGAGTTTATGCTTTCGACAGTCAACAAGCACTTGACGATTACTGCGGTGGTGAACTTTTTGCTGGCGTTGGAAGTAATCCAAATTTTACAAATATAAGTGTAAAATCTTTTGGAACGCTTGAAGGTCCAAGCAAGACATGTAACAACTGCTGCAAAGACTGTGACTGTTGTGACGGCGATGACTGCTGTGACTGCTGTTAAAAATAGACTATAGAAATAAAAAAGGCGGATATTTTATTCGCCTTTTTTATTTCAATCTACCAACTTCATAAGCTTTAATACTGTTAGGTAATATATGATTGGAGCTACTAACCAAATTAATTGAGGTATCAGTGTCATATTATTGCCATTAATAGACACAAAAACAGGGTTATACCAGTTTTCTAAAAACAACCATAACTTCCCATTACAATTCAAGTCAATCAGAAATTCAGAAATACTTCCCCATACAATCATAATTAAAAGTGCGTTAGCATTAAAAGTATATAGATAGCCATCATTCTTTAGGATTTTATTACATAAAAAAATACCTATTAAAAAAATGAGACTATCTAAAAAAGCATAATTGATATTACGTGCTAATGGAAGATCAATAGGCCAATCTACTAAGATTAAATGAAATGATTCTCCGGCTAATGCAAAAGGAATTTCCCAGCTAAATCCAACACATACTCCTATGATAAATAATGCGATAATTTTCTTTGAGACATATCCAAATTGATAAAGAAAAAATAATATAATAGGAGAGGATGATCCGACAATAAAAGCAGTCCACATCATTTGATTGGCAGTTAAAAAATTCATCTATTCTTTGATAATAGTGGTTCCTGCTTTACCCTCAATTGCTTTCTGAATATTAGCAATATTAGTAATAATAGCTTTTTCACCGTGATGTTTTAAAAAATGAATAGCAGATCGAATTTTAGGCCACATGCTTCCTTGTTGAAAATGCCCTTCTTCTTGAAGTTGTTTTGCTTCGGTATCTGTCATTTGATCAATTGGTGATTGGTCTGGTGTATTATAATTTTTATATACTTGATCAATATCTGTAATGATATAGTATTCTTGTGCGCGAATGACCCTACCTAATTTTGCCGCACTCAAATCTTTATCTACTACAGCATCAATACCTTTTAATTTACCTTCATCAGTGCTATAAACAGGAATCCCGCCGCCGCCAGCAGCAATAACAATGGTCCCTGCTTCAACTAACGTTCGAATACTCAGTCCGTGCATAACAAACTCTGGATCTGGTGATGGAACCACCCTTCTCCATTGTCCAGGTTCTTGTTCTTTGATATCCCATCCCATATTTCTAGATAGCTCTTCAGCTTCTTCAAATGAATATCTTTTTCCAACAAATTTTGTTGGAGTTTCAAAACAAGGATCATCAGCATTCACAATAACTTGCGTAACCATTGTCACGACTTCTTTATCAATTTTTTCTTCACGCAATGCATTTTGAAAAGTTTGCTGAATCATATAACCCATAGTGCCTTGCGTTCCTGCTACGCAAACCCCTAATGGAATAGGAGGAACAATATCTCGAGTTAAATCCATGCGTAGTAGTTCATCTCCTACTTGTGGACCATTCCCATGTGTAAGACATATATTATAATCACGACGGATAAATTCCATAATTTGATCAAAGGAATTACGCGTATTGTTGAATTGCTCTGACATAGTTCCTGCTTCTTTCTTTTGAGAAAGCGCATTTCCTCCTAGTGCAATGATGGCTGTCTTGTTCACGATATAATATACAAAAAAATATAAATAACTATTATCTACGTTTCTTTTTTTTTGATGTCGATTGTTTATTAAAGCGACGTTGCTTCTTACCGACCTTACCATTGCTTTTAACTATTGGGCTACTTGGTTCAAACCCATCTACTATATGTTGGGCTAGAGTTTGTTTCAATAATTTTTGAATATCATCTAATAATTCAAATTGTTCACTACTTACAAATGATATTGCTTTACCTGATTCACCAGCTCTTCCTGTTCTGCCTATTCTGTGAACATAGTCTTTTGCTACAGTAGGGAGATCAAAATTAATTACCTGGTTCATATTTTTAATATCAATTCCACGCGCTGCTACATCTGTTGCAACTAATATCTTTACGCGATTCTTTTTAAAGTCATCTAATGCTCTTGTTCTATAATTTTGTGTTTTATTCCCATGAATAGCTACTGCTGTGATATGCGCTTGAATAAGTTTTTTAGTAAGTCTGTTAGCACCATGCTTTGTTCGTGTGAATACTAATGCCTGTTTCCATTTTTCTGTTTTGATAAGATGAATCAATAGCTCTGATTTTCTAGATGTATCTACAGGATGAATATAGTGTTCAATATTTTCAGCGGTTTCATTGTCTCTTGTTACTGAAATCTCTAATGGGTTATAGGAAAACTTGTTTGCTAGCGCTCTAAAGGGATCAGAAAAGGTTGCTGTAAACATTAAATTTTGTCGTCTATCTGGTAATAGTCTCATAATTTTTTTGATATCATTAATAAAGCCCATATCTAACATCTGATCAGCTTCATCTAATACCAACACTTCTACTTTGCTAAAATCTATTGATTTTTGATTATATAAATCGAGCAATCTACCAGGAGTGGCGACTAAAATATCAACACCCTGTCTTAGTACTTTCTTTTGATTGCGAACAGAAGTTCCTCCGTAGATAGCTGTAGATTTTAAATTAAGATTTCGTCCATAAGTAACAGCGCTTTCTCTTACTTGAGCTGCCAATTCTCTAGTAGGCGTTACAACTAATGCTCTTATTACATGCCCTTTAAATGTATGCTTAGGATTAGATAGCATATGTAAAATTGGTAATATAAAACTTGCTGTTTTTCCAGTACCAGTCTGCGCTGCAGCCATCACATCTCTTTTTTCAAGTATTGCAGGGATAGCTTTTGCTTGAATTGGAGAAGGCTCTTTATAGCCTTTTTGTTTTAGAGCTTTGAGAATAGGTTCATACAAACCAAGTTTATCGAAAGACATATAATTTTATTTTGTTATTACCATAGAAGAGGGAACTTACAACAAATTGGCTAGTATCCTACACTGTATATTCATGAGGGTTCATGGATAGAAAAACTATAAAAAATTCTTACTTAATGACCACGACTACTTCTGTATACACGTATACGATCATAGTATGCTGAAGAAGAATTACTGTGATTGGAGTTAATATCATTCATCATGGCAGCTTCGTTCAATGATCGCTGATTATCGCTTTCTATAAAATTACCACCACTATATAAATCTTTGACAGGAACACCGTCTAAATAGTATAGTATTTCACCGCTTCTCCCCCCTCTAACACGTCCATTATCTACGCCCGATTGAAGGTTCACTATTTCTCCTACCTCTCTTGCAGCAAATATGCTAATTAACTCTGAATCGATGATACGAGTAGTGTTGGTAGCAATTAACCTAGTAGATGTGACAGGTATAGCTTTATCGGCTTGTATTACCTGATTATTGAAAGATCCAGCACAAGATATTATCATTGTTGAACACAGACCAATTAAAAACCCATTTTTCATTTATATCTCTACGCTAAAAATAGCTTTTAATGCATCCGATCCACCAATAGGTACTCCATCAACAAAGATTTGAGGTATCGTTTTAGATACACCATATTTCGCAAGTGTTTCTCTTGGAATGTTGTTGTTTTCGATATCAATTTCTACAAAAGGAATTCCTTTTTCATTTAACAGCGCTTTGGCAGATTGACAATATCCACACCAAGACGCACCAAAAAGAGTGACCCCCGCTCCTTCAAAATCTGCTGGAGTAATCGTTTCTTTGGTGAATGAAGGGTTTTCATTATACACTAGGATTGCATCAGGAATATCAAACGTATTAGCAGCGTTATAGAAATAA